>NZ_JAOCHX010000031.1:0-37051 GCF_029843245.1 Empedobacter sp. GD03739
AAACGAATTCTTTTTCATACAATCAATCGATTAAATAGAACGTCTAATTCGAAAAAAATATTGGATATTCAATTAATTAACGTAATTTTGCAAACGTTTTGACAACCATCTAAATGGTACAAATCCATCAAAATGACGAATAATTCCTAAAATCTTTTGGGAAAACAGAATCATTTTGTACATTTGCACCCCGATCGGATTGTCGGTAATTTATAAAATATTAAAAATCAAGATAGTGGACACGTTAAGTTACAAAACTTCATCAGCCAACAAAGAAACTGCTCAGAAAGAATGGGTAGTTGTGGACGCTTCTGACTTATCATTAGGTCGTTTAGCGTCAGGTGTTGCGAAGCTTATCAGAGGTAAGCACAAAACAAACTTCACTCCTCATGCAGATTGTGGAGATTATGTAATTGTTTTAAACGCTGACAAAATTCAATTAACAGGTAACAAATGGGATGACAAATTATACATCCGTCACACAGGTTACCCAGGTGGACAAAGATCTTTAACTGCGAAAGAAGTTTTTGCAAAAGATCCTGTACGCTTAATCGAAAAGTCAGTAAAAGGAATGTTACCTAAAAATAAATTAGGTAGTAAATTATTGACTAATTTACATGTATTTGTTGGTACTGAGCACAATCACGAAGCTCAACAACCAAAACAAATCGATATTAACGAATATTTATAATCTAATTCCATGGCAATAGTTCATAAAATCGGACGTAGAAAAACATCTGTTGCTCGTGTATACTTACAAGAAGGTAATGGAGAAATCTTCATTAACGGGCGCGAGTTAGCAATCTACTTCCCTACAGCAGTATTACAATACAAAGTAGAACAACCATTTTTAATCACTGGTACAAAAGAGAAATACAATGTAGATATCAAAGTATTTGGTGGTGGAATCACTGGTCAAGCTGAAGCAATTCGTTTAGCTATTTCTAGAGCTTTATGTGAAGTTGACGCAGATTTTCGTTTACAATTAAAACCAGAAGGGTTATTAACACGTGACCCACGTATGGTTGAACGTAAAAAATTCGGTCAAAAGAAAGCGCGTAAGAAATTCCAATTCTCTAAACGTTAATTTATTCAATTCATTAAAAAATCCATTTTCCGTTGGTTTAGCATCTAAACAAATAAGGCTAGAATTTTTCGACCACTTGTTTGTTGCTTGTTGAGATAACGGAACGTAAACTAAAAAAAAGAAAATGGCAAAAGTAAATGTAAAGGACTTATTAGGTGCTGGTGTGCACTTTGGTCACTTAACAAGAAAATGGAATCCGGCTATGGCTCCTTATATTTTTATGGAGAAAAACGGAATCCACATCATCGATCTTCACAAAACTGCAGTGAAATTAGATGAAGCATCTGAAGCTTTAGGAAAAATTGCTGCATCTGGACGTAAAGTTCTTTTTGTTGCAACTAAAAAACAAGCAAAAGATGTTGTAGCTAAGCATGCTGAAGAAATCAACATGCCTTATATTACAGAACGTTGGCCTGGTGGGATGTTAACTAACTTTGTTACTATCCGTAAAGCAGTTAAAAAAATGAATTCAATCGATCGTATGAAAAAAGACGGTACGTTTGAAACACTATCTAAAAAAGAAAGATTACAAGTTGATCGTCAAAGAGCATCTTTAGAGAAAAACTTAGGTTCTATCGCTGATATGACACGTTTACCATCTGCAGTATTTATTGTAGATATCGTACGTGAGCACATCGCTGTAGCAGAAGCTCAAAAATTGGGTATTCCAATCTTTGCAATGGTTGATACAAATACTGACCCTCGTCAAGTAGATTTCCCAATCCCTGCAAATGATGATGCTTCTAAATCTATCGATATCATCTTATCTACAGTAGCTGATTCTATCAAAGCTGGTTTATCTACACGTAAAGCAGAAAAAGAAAAAGCAAAAGAAGGTAAAGAAGAAGGAGCTGAAACAAAAGAAGCTTAACATTAACTTGATGATCAATTCATCGATATAATATACCTTGTAGCTCCTACACCACTTTGTGGTGTACGAGCTACTTTTATTTAAAATATTAAGAAACAAAATAAAAATATTACTATGAGCTACAAAGCAACAGCCGCTGAGGTAAGTAAATTAAGAAACGCAACTGGTGCGGGAATGATGGATTCTAAAAAAGCTTTAGAAGAAGCTGGTGGAGATTTCGATAAAGCTGTAGAAGTTTTACGTAAACAAGGACAAAAAGTAGCTGCTAAAAGAGCTGACCGTGATTCTACAGAAGGTGCAGTTATCGCTAAAGTTAACGCTGACCAAACTAAAGGTATCGTTATCGCTTTGAACTGTGAGACTGACTTCGTTGCTAAAAATGAAGCTTTCGTTGCTATGGCTAACGAAATCGCTGATTTAGCTTTAACAGTTAACTCTAAAGAAGAATTATTAGCTTTACCATTCGCAGGAATTACAGTTGGTGAAAAATTAACTGAGCAAACAGGTGTTATTGGAGAAAAAATCGAAATTGGAACTTTCCAAGCTATCGAAGGTGCTATCGTTAATTCTTACATCCACGCTGGTAACAAAATTGGTGCTGTAGTTTCTTTATCTGCTAACGTAGAAGGTGCTTCTGAAGTAGCTCGTGACGTTGCTATGCAAGTTGCTGCTATGAACCCAGTAGCATTAGATGAAACTTCTGTTGCTCAATCTGTAATTGACACTGAATTATCTATCGCTAGAGAAACTTTAGTTGCAGAAGGTAAACCAGAAAACATGATTGAAAACATCGCTCAAGGTAAATTACAAAAATTCTTCAAAGAGAATACATTAGTTCACCAAGCGTCAATCAAAGACGGAAAAACTTCTGTTCAAGATGTCGTTAAAGCTGTTAACGCTGACTTGAAAGTAACTGGATTTATCCGTTACAGCTTATAATAAGTTTATAATTTTTATTATATATCTTAAAGTGATGCTAAAATTTAGCATCACTTTTTTGTTTGGTATATATTTTGAAATGTTTGTTTTATAATTAATTATTTTTATATTTGTTAGGATTACAAGCATATGAAACACTTTATACTATTTATAACTATATTTTTATTCACCATAACATCTGCATCAGCTCAGTCGAGATTTGATCAGGACAAAGGCTCTGTTAGCATTTATCCAAATCCTGCGAGTTCTACGTTTACAATAAAATTTGATAATCCATCGAAAGCAAGTTCGGTATCTATATACTCGATTATTGGAAATGAAGTGATGAATAAAAAATTAGACGGAAGCCAGAAAGCAAACTTTAACGTACAAAGTTTGAAAAAAGGAAAATACATTGTTCGCGTTTTTAATGAAGATGGAACAACAGAAACACAATCGTTAATTAAGAATTAAGATTATTCATATAAAACAAAAAAGCTTCTCAAAAATTTGAGAAGCTTTTTTGTTTGTAATTAGAAAGACTATTTTGCTTTCTTATAATTTTCTTCAACTTGTTTCCAATCCAAAACATTGTTAAACGCTTTCAAATAATCATCACGTTTGTTTTGATATTTTAAGTAATAAGCATGTTCCCAAACATCAATTCCTAAAATTGGCGTTCCTGCAACTTCTGCTCCTGGCATTAATGGATTATCTTGATTTGCTGTACTTGTAACAGCTAAAGAACCATCTTCTTTTACAACCAACCAAGCCCAACCAGAACCAAAACGTTTAGAACCTGCTTCGTCCAATTGTTTCATTAATTCTTCTGTCGAACCAAATGTTGCATCAATCTTCGCTTTAAGATCTCCTGTAGGTGCTTTCTGTGGCGTTGGAGACATAATATCGAAATATAGCATATGATTGTAATATCCACCAGCATTGTTACGTAAAGCAGCATTATTCATATCCATTTTTTTCAAAATATCTACAATATCATTCGATTTGATATTTGCTTCCTTTAACGCCGTATTCAATTTGTTGATGTAACCTAAATAATGTTTAGAGAAATGAATTTCCATTGTTTTTGCATCAATGTATTCGTTCAATTCATCGTAACCATATTTCAACGGTTTAATTTGGAAAGTTCCTGGGTCAGCTTTAACATCTGTAGGATTTCCAACAGACTCTGTAGCAGCTTGCACTGTATCTTGTTTTACAACTTCTTTAGTTGTTGAGTCAGCATTTTCTTTCTTCGTTTCGCATGACTGAACAAAGAAAAGAACACCCAAAACTGACATCAAAAATATACCCTTTTTCATCTTATTCTTTTATGTAGTTTACTTATAATATTAATATTTCTACTAAAATATACTAAAACTATCGAATATAAAATTGATTTCTTTTAATTTTCTGTTAAAGTCATCTAATTTTAAAAAATTACTTATTTCATATTTTTTATTAATTTTATAAAAACCAAAGATGAAATATTACTTAACTTATATTCTATTTTTAATTTGTTCAATATCTTTTTCTCAAAATATAGATGATAAGAGAGATTTGTTAATTAACAATCTTTGTAAGATCCTTACAAAAAATAAAAATCTTAATGATTTAGAAAGTGTTAATTTAGTTAATCAAGATGTTAGTTTAGTTGAATATTTTAAAGATTTTTCAAAAGAAGAAATTCAAGCTGAAGAAGAAGCTATTTTTTATAGATTTCAAAAAAATTGTAAAGAATACACTGATATAATAAGAAAATTCTCTGAAAAAAATAATGAAAACTGGATTAATTTAGAAAATTTGCCTAAATCAACAATCAATAAAAAAGAGTATAAATTAATTAAATCAGCTTCTGAATTATATTATTTTGATTATGAAGGAGATAAAACAATTGTAAAAATTGAAAATAATAATTGGATTGAATATTTTATTGATGAATCTTTTTCTAAACTAAAATTACATTGGGAGAATAATTATGATTTTAATCTTGAGTTTTTAGAAAGCAATAATTCAATGAAAAAATCATTTAGTAGAAAAGGAGAAAAATATAAATATAGAATTTTAAGTAAAGAGAATAATTATTATTGGATCGCTTATTATGCAAAAGATCTTAGTACAATCGTAAAATTTAAATTATATATTCAATAAAAAAACCTTCCATCACGGAAGGTTTTCATATTATATCGAGTTTCTTAATCTCTCTTATAATTTACAACAGCTTCTATAAAAGCTTGTGCATTTTCTACTGGAATATTTGGTAAAATTCCGTGACCTAAATTGGCAATATATTTATACGGACCAAAATCGTCAATCATTTCTTTTACCATTTGCTGAATAGTTTCTGGCGGAGATAACAAACGAGAAGGATCAAAGTTACCTTGTAACGTCTTTTTGAAACCTGTAAACTCGCGCGCTAATTGTGGCGTAATCGTCCAATCAACACCCAAAGCAGATGCTTTAGAATCGGCCATTTTCTCTAAAGCAAACCAACAACCTTTTGCAAAAACAGTTACAGGAACTACTTTAGAAACTTCGTTTACAATTTGCTCGATGTATTTCCAAGAAAATTCATCATAATCTTTTGGCGATAACATTCCACCCCAAGAATCAAAAATCTGAATCACATTTGCACCATGTTCCACTTTTTTCAACAAATATTGAATCGTTGTTTGTGTAATTTTTTCTAATAATTGGTGTGCTGCAACTGGATTTTGGAAACAAAAACCTTTCGCTTGATCAAAAGATTTAGAACCACGACCTTCCACTGCATAACACAACAATGTCCAAGGCGAACCTGCAAAACCAATCAACGGAATTTTATTGTCCAACTCTTTCTTTGTAATATCCATCGCTGCATAAACGTATCCTAACTCTTCTTCAACATCAGGAATATAAACTTTTTCTACATCTTGAGCTGTACGAATAGGATTCTCTAACCAAGGACCAACACCAGGTTTCATCTCGAAATTCATTCCCATTGCTTGTGGCACAACCAAAATATCTGAAAAGATAATTGCTGCATCTAACGGAAAACGACGAATTGGTTGAACTGTAATTTCAGCCGCTAACTCTGGCGTTTGACAACGTGTAAAGAAATCATATTTATCTCTCAATTCGATAAACTCTGGTAAATAACGTCCTGCTTGACGCATCATCCACACTGGCGGACGCTCTACCTCCTCACCTCTCAATGCTTTTAAAAGCAAATCATTTTTTATCATTGATGTATTTTTTTATATTTTCAATAACTACTTCCACCAATGGTGTTTGCGCAGTTATAATTTCATGATTTGGATAAACTTCTTCTATCGCAGAAGTTGTTGTATTTCCGATTGTAAAAATACGCGAACTTTCTGAAATTTCATTTTGTTGATGAAACGCTTTGAATGACAACGGACTAAAAAAAGCATACACATCAAATGTTTCATTTAATTGATAAACAATTTGCCCTGATTGATATGTTATAATTTGATTGACTTCGTGATTTGCTTTTGATAATTCATTCACCAACAAATCTCGACGGGAAGAACCACATAAGAAATTCCATTTCGGAGAATAATTTCCTGAAATTAATTTCGAAGCTAAATCTTCTGCATAATCTTCAACCAACACAACATCTCTGTTTTGCGCTTTTAGTTTTTCTGCCGTTTTTTTTCCAACAACAAAAAAATGACCATTCAATTCCAAATCTTGAATGGCATTTACAGTATTTTGACTCGTCACGATAAACTGATGAACGGATTCATCAATCTGTGCATAAATTTCATTTTTCGAAGTCAAATCGATTTGTAAAGTTGGTTTACAAACCACCTCAACATCAGTTCCAAATTCTTTTTCAAGCAATTCAGAAGAAATTAACTTCGTGAATAAAACCTTCGTTCGCACTATTTCGTTCCGATTTCTTTTTTTATTTGTTCAATCATTTTTGCTGCACCTTGTGCAATACATTCTTCAGCAAATTCGCGACCTTTCGTCAAATATTCATCTGCTTTGAATTGTCTTTCGATTGAAATCATTTCTTGTCCATCAATGGTTAAAATTGCTCCTTTGAAGGAGTAATTTTCTTCATCAATTTTCTCAACTAATGCTCCAATTGGCGCTGTACAACCACCTTCTAAAACATTCAAAAATTGACGTTCTACCGTTGCAAAAAGTTCACATTGAGGATTATTAATATCACTCAAATCCAAACCTTCTTTGGCTACAATTCCTAAAATTCCTTGTGATGGTGCAGCAATCATCCAATCAATCACTTTATAATGAAGACCTTTTTCTGCCAATTCATCTAAAATTTCTGAACGATCCAAACCTGCAAAAGCAAAAACAGCTCCGTCCCAATCTGCATTATCTTGCAACTTTTTCAGACGTAATTGCACATTTCCACGTAAATCTACAATCGTATCATTTGGATATTTATGATTCCAAAATGCTTTACGACGCAAAGATCCAGTAGCGATAACACGATGTTTTTTCTCGAAAATATCTTCCGATTTGTACACCAAAATATCCGCAGAACTTGCGCGTTCTGGATATGCAATCAACTCTAATTTTTCTGGTAAAACAGTTGGCACATCTTTCAACGAATGAACCGCAATATCTACTTGATCATTCAACAAAGCAATGTCCAATGAACGCGTAAAAACACCTGTTAAACCTAATGAATAAATGGGTTGTTTTAGATTTGCATCGCCTTCAGAAGTAATCGGAACGATTTCTGTTGGATGACCTTTTGCCTCAAGAATAGAAGCAACTTTATTGGCTTGCCAAAGCGCTAACGGACTTTGACGTGTACCAATTTTTATTGTTTTCATGATTGTATTAAGCTTGTTTTAAATGAAACATTTTTTCGATTAACTGAATTGTTTCGTCTGCGTTTTCTTTATTTTCGATCAAATAAGAAGCAAACTGATTTGTAATTTTCTGAATTACTTTTTCAGTTAAAATCGTTTCATTTTCGTCGATATTTACATTGTCTTTTTTCAAGTTATTTAAAGCAAAACTCTGAAAAAAGTCTAATCTATCTTTGAAAGATTGAATAGCTGGAACCAATTCTCTGGTTTCTAACCATTCGTAAAACTCTGTAGAATGCTCCTCTATAATTGCCAATGCTTCTGGAATTGCATTGCGACGTTGCGCAATTGTATCGTCTACCATTTTAGATAATCCATCTACATTTACCAATTGAATAGATTCGCGAGCAGCCAATGTATGAATTACATTTTCTGGAACTGACATATCAATAATCGTCATTTCCTTATCGAACGGAATCATTTCTTCTGTAATCGTGTAATTACTTGCTCCCGTTGCAACAATTAGAATATCTGTTTTTTGTAATTCTTCTTTTAATTCGCTGTGATCTTTTACGGTAATATCGTATTTCAGTCCAAGAATTTCTGCCTTTTCTTTTGTACGATTGATTAGCGTAATGTTTGTATTTGGATAATGTTTGACCAAATTAGCACACGTATTACGACCAATTTTACCAATTCCGTACAACAAAATATTTTTGTCAACTAAGTTTCCTTGCGTTGCTTGAATAAAATTAACCGCTGAATATGCAACCGAAGCAGAACCGTTACTTAAGAAAGTTTCGTTCTTCACTTTTTTACTAATTTGAATCGCAGTATTTACCAAACGCTCTAAAAAAGCATTTGATGCACCTTGTTTTTTGAAACGAGAAAACCAAATTTTGATTTGTCCGATGATATCAAAATCACCTAAAATCTGACTTTCTAATCCCGACGAAACACGGAATAAATGTGTAATCGCTTCTTCTCCTTCTTTTACCATCATAAATTGACGGAATTCATCTGCATTACCTTCTGTGTATTTACAATATTGCTCAACGATTTGATCTTCGTTTTCTGCAAAACCATAAAATTCAGTACGATTACAAGTTGATACAATAAAAAAGTTTTCTAATCCATTCGTTTTAGAATCTTGCGTAAACGTTTCAACTTGTTCCGGGAAAAATGTAAATTTACCACGTGTAATGGCGTCAGCTTTTTCATAACTGATTCCGATTACGTAAAAATTTTCTTCCGTTTTATTACCTCTAATTGCCATTTCTTCAAATACTGATACAAAAGTAGTTTCAAAAGTCTTCGAAAAATAACTTTAAAAAGAAAAAATAACGCTAAAAATTAAAGTTTGCTTTTTTAGAATAATTATAAATTAAAGGTTTATATTTGTATGTAAACCATTATAAAGAGCGAAGTTGACAATTATCACGTTTTTTATATGACAAACCTCATTATTCAAAATGGAATTAAAAAATACCCATAAAAGTAAAATTAACGAGTATAAATTGTCAACAGACGTATTTATCGCTCAAATAGACAACTTTACAGCTTCTACAGACACGATTCTGAAAGGAATTGACAAGCGTTATATACAATTCTATTTTTGTACAAAAGGTTCGTTGACATTTAATTTTAATAATGGTATTTATAAAATCAATTTGAACGAAGGAAAAAGCTTTTTGTTCTATTATCCGACATTGGACATTCCATTATCGTTGAATATAAATGCCGAAAGCAAGGTTTATATTGTGGTTTTGTCTATTCAGAAATTACATCAATTGTTTGCAGAATATCAAATTCAGAATAATTTGATTTCGAGTATGACGCAAGAAAAATTTTATATTGAACGAGAAATTGGACCTTCAATAAAATTAGTTTTGAATCAAATTGAACAAATGAAACTTTCTCCGCAATTTCAAAATTTATTTTTGATTGGAAAAATGTACGAATTATTCACCCTTTATTTTTCTGAAATTGAAAGTCAAACCGAACATTGTCCTTTCTTGAATGATGAAAATGAAGGAAAACGAATTAAAGAAATAAAAGATTATTTATTAGCTGATTTTAAAAATCCGCCAACCATCAAACAACTTTGCGAAAAATTTTCGATATCGGAATACCATCTGAAAGAAGGTTTCAAAGAACTTTATGGGACAACTGTTTATGGTTATTTGTTGGATAAAAAACTGGAATATGCCTTGCATAAATTAGAAGAAAATCAACAAATGGTAAAAGATATTTCTTTTGAAATTGGTTATGAAAACCCATCTCATTTTATATCAGCATTTAAGAAGAAATATGGC
Source organism: Empedobacter sp. GD03739 (assembly GCF_029843245.1). Taxonomy (NCBI): domain Bacteria; kingdom Pseudomonadati; phylum Bacteroidota; class Flavobacteriia; order Flavobacteriales; family Weeksellaceae; genus Empedobacter; species Empedobacter sp. GD03739. Next base: position 9,985 of record NZ_JAOCHX010000031.1, read on the forward strand.
TTAACGCCTAAACAATACATTAAACAATTTCAGTAAAAAATTTAAGAATTGTTAATCTTAATATCATTTATTAAATACTTACTTTTGTTAAATATTTATAAATAGTTATGCAAAAATTTTTACTTCTTTTATTTCCTTTTGCCGCTTTTGCGCAACAACCCGACTATTATGAAGGGATTGATTTTAAACAAAATGGAAAAACGATAAAGGAAGAATTACACGATTTAATCAATGCTACGCATCATGCGGTTAGTTACAAAACTGTTTGGGATATTTTAATGAAATCAGATTTAGAAATAGGCTCTAAAGATAGAGTTTTATTGATTTATGGTTTTACTGATAATTCTACTGTTTATGCTGAACAACGCACTCGTGATGTCAACAATAGAAATACTACAGGCGGTAATGCAAATGGAAAATGGGAACGCGAACACGTTTTTCCGAAATCGTGGGCAAATCCTGTTTTGACGACTAGTTATCCAGGAACAGGGACAGATGCACATAATTTACGCGCAGTTGATAGACAATTAAATTCGACTAGAAGTAACAATGCTTATCGTGAAAAATGGGCACAAGATGTGACAGGGCAAGCCAAATTAATCAATGGAGGTTTTTATCCTGGTGATGAATGGACGGGAGATGTGGCGCGAATTATTATGTATATGTATGTACATTATGGGTTGGAAACTGATCCGCAATTAGTTGCGTACAACAATACGACAACAACCAATAATGATGGAATGCCAGATATGTTTCTGAAATGGAATGTGCAGGATAAAGTATCTGAATTTGAGAAAGTTCGAAACGAAATTATTGCCGAAACGCAAGGAAGTCGAAATCCATTTATTGATAATCCGTATTTAGCAACGTTGATTTGGGGAGGAGATAAAGCCGAAAATACTTGGACTGAATTATCTGCGAACGATTACAATTATCAACAAACGCTTGTAGAAGTTTTTCCTAATCCAACAACAGACAAAGTAAAGATTAATGCTAAGAATTTTGATTATGTGAATTTATATGATTTTAACGGTCGTTTACTTGGAATTGAATTAGGTTCGGAAGTTAATTTGAAAAATTATCCAGCTGGAATGTATATTTTATCTATTCACCTAAAAGATGGAAACATCATCACGAAAAAAGTGATTAAGAAATAATTTTAAACAAAAAATTCCAACTCTAAGAGTTGGAATTTTTTGTTTATTCATTTTAACAACCTTCATTATACATTACATCGAAAGAAACTACTTTATCATTCACTAAATAAAATTGTAGAATCGATCCATTATCATAATCTTCAACATTAAAATAACGAAAAGCTTTTGTTCTTTTATCCGTTTTATCATCATAACCATCGAAAATAGAAATATTCAGATTTTTATATTTATTAATTAACTCATCCAAAGATGAGCCAATTTTAATTCCAGATAATGTTTTAAGACTAGAATCCGAAGACTTTACACTATATACAGTTAAAGTAGAAGAACCTGCTGTCTCCTCACCATTTGTTGTCAATCCAACTTTATATGTTACTCCTTTAGAGACAATTGTTACATCACCATCAGGATAACCATATTCATTCAATTTTATTTTGAATTTTTGTCCAGTTAATTTTTCTAATTCAGACAATTTCATTCCAAGTTTTACGTCATTAATACGAGTTGTAGAAACTTGCGCTTGCAAAGCTATTCCAGCTACAAAAGCAGCTATAAAAAATATTTTTTTCATTTTTATGTATTTAGGTTTTAATCATTATTTTAAAGTGTACATTCTTCTGGGTTATAAGAACTCAATCTTATTGTTGTTACAATTTCATTTTTCAAAGAAAAAGTCAATATAACACCATTTTCTCTATCATCAATTCTAAATTCTCTGTTATTATTATTCGATTTATCCAAAAACACATTATATTTTGACGAATAAGCTTTCCACAAATCCTCCAACGTACTACCAATTCCAATTCCAGACAAAGTTTTGATATTTTTACTTGTTGTAGAAATAGAACTTAAATAGGTGTCATTTTCTGTTTTACTCAAATAACCACTTCTTATTTCGATTGTATAATCAATCCCTTTTAGGGTGACATTCGTTTCTCCTTCATCAACAATTGCAGCAATTTCTTCACCTAACAATTTCAACACTTCGAACGGACGCATACCAATTTTCAGTTCATTCATTCGTGTTGTAGAAATCTGACCAAATCCAACAACCGAAAGCAAGAAAAATCCTAATAAAGTTATTTTAATCCTCATAAATTTTATTGTTTAAATATCCCGATTCTGTCTCATCATCTTCAAAAATATCTTACACCGAAATATCATATTTTTTGTACGCTTTCCATAAATCGTCCAACGAACTTCCAACTTTTATTCCTGATAAAGTCAAAAGTTTAGAGCTGACAGACGAAACCATACATACTTCGAATTGTTTTGTTTTCAAATTTTTATAGTACGAAATATGATATTTAATTCCATTCAACTCAATGTCCTGTTCAGGCATTTCTGCATTATTTACATCATAAAGAGCTAATTGATTTGGTGTTAAAGCTGCAACTTGTTTTTGCTTCATTTCGTACGAAATATCTCCAAATTTGGAAGTCGTTACTTTTTGAGCAAACATTATCGAAGTGAATAGCAAGAAGCACCCTAAAATTGAAAAAAATCGACTAAGCATAAGCATTAATTTGAGCAATATGTTTTACAATTTTTCCATTATCCAAAACCCAAAGTGCATCATAAACACCAGCTCCATCGCTATATGTACCGAACAAATAATATTGATTTAACTCTTTATTGTAAGTAAGTTTTGTTGCTGATAAATTCGCATTATATAAATTGATAAAATATTCTTTTGGAATGATAATTTCTTTTCCTTTGAATGATATTTTAAACGATTTGAATTCTGTTTGAGGAATCATTCCATCCGAACCAAAAAAATCTTTTTCATCAATCGCATAAACAAAATCACTTTCCTTGAAAATTTTATGTTTTTTCGAATTAAATTCTTTCGTTTCGAGCTGAATGGTATAATCAGCAACCGAAAATTCTATTTTAGAATCATTGACTGAAGTTGGTGAAATAGTTTCAAAATCTTCTAACTTTTTGATTCGATCATAGTAAACATAACCAGCTTTTTCAGGCTGATATTCAACCAAATACCATTTCGATTTTTCTTCATCAGAATCAATTGGATAAATTGAATTTGAATTGACTTTAGCAACAATTTTAGACGAAATATTTTTCTCATCTCTCACATTTGAAAAACCATCTTTATCTTGCACAATCCCAAATTGAGCTTGCACAAAATAGCCTAAAAAAGTAGTAAGAATGAATAAACTTTTTTTCATTTTTTGATTCGATTTTCTTGAAGTAAAGCTAACAAAATCTAAACCAAAAATTTTCACGAATTATAGTGATTTTACTTTAAAGTCATCTTATACATAAATGGATAAATCAAATTAGAAATATTGGTATCAGAATAATTAGCGTATATTCCTTTTTCATCAATCACTACAATGTTCAGCCCTTTTTGATTCATAGAATAATCCTTGTTATCTATAATAATGTTTGAGTAATTTCCTGATAAATATCCTGCAGATGTTAATTTATTAAGATGTTTATCATATGGTAAATCTATATCAGTTATTTTTACAACATCAAAATTATCTAATTCTTCTGCGATAACTTTATTATTATTAATAATAGCTAAATAAGAACCTCTAATTTGTAATTTATCAATTTTATTTAAACCAATCTTTTTTAAACCTAATTTATCATTATCATTCAAACCATTTACAGCCTCATCTTTTGCAGAAATAATAATTGTTTTACTTTTATTTGAATTGATAAAATCAACTATATTTTCTTCTTTCTGAAGATCTAAATAGCTTAATAGATAAAGATCTTGTGGAATTTCTTGCGCATATTTTACGGGAATATAAAACTCTTTTGGTAATTGATTTGGATCAAGTGCTTGCAGAATATTTAAACTTTTAGGATTATCCACAAATTTCATATAATTAACAGCCATTGCTCCATAATAATCATAAAACGGAGCATGAGGTAAAAACAATGTAGAATTATCAGGAATAGAATTCGCATAAATTTCTAATTCATTCATTGGATTAAGACTTATTTTATCCAATTTTTTATTTGTTTGATTAATAAAAATAAAACCTAATAAAACATGTAGAACTATAATTATTATTTTAGTTTTCTTTGAAATTATTGAATTCAAATAGATTAAAAAAAATAGTGAAATATAAATGAATATAGGTATATAATAAACAACAATATCGCCTATATCATAACGAGAAGTAAAAATAATATGGCAAAGTAAAGCTATTAGTAAAAAAAATTTAATTTGATGATCACTTTTTGTATTATCTCTTTTAGAAAAGAAGCAGATAATTAATATTATTAAAATAGACCATCCAATATTCTTCCATATTTGGGTTAACATAATTGATAACGACTCGGAAAATATATAGTATAACCCAAGATTATTATTTAATTGATCTCGGAATTGCCCTCCTGTTACATAATCTACAAAATGATTAAATGTAGGATTATAACCTACATACTCTAACCCAATAGATTCTTGATGTGCTAAATACCATAAATAATAATATTGACTTATTCCGATTAGAATTGATAAAAACGTTATAATAATAAATTTTGGTTGAAAAAATAATTTCTTATCTACCACATATATCAAATAAACAAATGCTGGTAGAAAAGTTATCATCATAAGATGATTTCCAAAGCTAATTGCATAAATAAAAATAGATAAGTATAAATACGTATTTTTACGAGTGTAATAATAATTTATTAAACAGAAAAGTGTTGAAACTAGATAAAAAGAATTCAATGTATAAACCTCTGGTTCTGTTGATTGACTCCAAAAAACATAACAACTACCAAGCGTAATAACTGGTAATAAACTTACAAAACTGTCTTTTGTCAATGACAATGCTGTTTTATATAAAACTGCTAACGTTGCCACTCCAAATAATGTTGATAATATTGATATTCTTTTCCATGGTTCAAAAAAAGGTAAATATTGAGCAAACATTTTTGTAATAAATGTATACTGAGGATAACCAGTTGAATGTGGAACTCCATCTATAGCCCATAAAAATTGAAACTTAGCAGAATCTCCAAAGTTGACTCTCCCCCCTACTCCAGGATAAAGTGTAAAATAATATAGTATAGAAAAGAATACTAAAATAATAATTAATAAACTATTATCTACAATCTTTTTGCTTAACATAATTCCAATTTAAATAATACTTAAACAGAAATTATCTAATTTTATTTTACAAAATCGATATTTCTTTTCAAACCATCAAATTTTGTACGTTTTACAGGTGATTTGTTAAAAATTTTTCGAAAAACATCCTCTGTAATTTCTTCCCAATCTTTCTTCGAGAATTGATTAATCTTTTCGTTACCAACAAAACGAGTTTCTTTCGTTTGCAATGAAAAACGATTCCACGGACAAACTTCTTGACAAACATCACAACCAAAAATCCAATCATCAAATTTCCCTTTCATTTCGGTCGGAATTTGATCTTTCAATTCAATTGTAAAATACGAAATACACTGACTTCCGTTCACTGTTTTATTGGGTAAGATTGCCTCAGTTGGGCAAGCATCAATACAACGCGTACATTTTCCACAATGATCAGTTTCAATTGGAGAATCATAAGCTAAATCCAAATCAATAATTAATTCGGATAAAAAGAAAAATGAGCCTTTTTGTTTAGACAATGTTAACGAATTTTTTCCTACCCAACCAATTCCAGCTTTTCTAGCCCAAGCATGTTCCAGAATTGGTGCTGAATCGGTAAAAGCTCTTCCGTTCACTTCTCCTATTTCTTCTTGAATAAAATCTAATAATTCGCGTACTTTTTCCTTCACGACAAAATGATAATCTTCGCCTTGCGCATACATCGCAACCTTGTAAGAATTTGGATTTCGATCTAAATTTTGGTAATAATTATACGCCAACGAAATTACAGATTTTGCTCCTTCGACCAAAATTCGAGGATCCAATCGCATATCAAAATGATTTTCCATATACTGCATTTCACCGTGAAAATCATTCTTCAACCAAGCTTCTAAATGAGGTGCTTCTTCTTCCAAAAAATCAGCTTTGGCTATACCACAAGAAATAAATCCCAACGCTTCAGCTTTTTCTTTGATTCGTTGGGACCATTTTATTTTGATATGTTCTTCTGTTTGAAGGAGCATTAGTTAATTCGTAATTATGAATTTATAATTATTATATCGACGAGATTAAATTTTATCATTCTGAATGAAACGTGAGTGAAATGAAGAATCTTAGATTCCTCCTAACGCAAGAATAATATGTCGTGTTAAGTGATTTTCTATTCGTTAAAATAAAAAAATCGGATCGAAACATATAAAGATTCTTCGACAAGCTCAGAATGACAGCGAACTTAGAGCAAAATTACAAATCAAACAAATCAGTTTGAGGTGAATTTTCGCCACGATATTTTACCCCAATATGCTTGTATGCTTTTTCTGTTGCAATACGTCCACGCGCAGTGCGCATCAAATAACCTTCTTGAATCAAATACGGTTCATAAACTTCTTCCAACGTTCCGCCATTTTCTCCAACTGCTGTTGCCAAAGTTGTAATTCCGACTGGTCCTCCTTTAAATTTTTCGATGATCGTTGATAAAATTCGGTTATCCATTTCATCTAAACCATTATCATCAACTTTCAAGGCTTTTAGAGAAAATTCAGCAATTGATAAATCAATTTTTCCATTTCCTTTAATTTGTGCAAAATCTCGAGTCCTTCTCAATAATGCATTTGCTATACGAGGTGTTCCACGACTACGACCTGCAATTTCTATTGCTGCTCTTTCGTCAATTGGTGTATCTAAAATACGAGAAGAACGTTCAACAATCGTACTTAATAATTCAACATTATAATATTCGAAACGGAAATTAATTCCAAAACGAGCACGAAGCGGCGCAGTTAATAAACCAGAACGTGTTGTTGCGCCAATTAATGTAAAAGGATTCAAACCAATTTGAACCGAACGAGCATTTGGTCCAGACTCGATCATAATATCAATCTTAAAATCTTCCATTGCCGAATACAAATATTCTTCGATAACGGGGGACATACGATGAATTTCATCAATAAAAAGCACATCATTTTCTTCCAAATTCGTTAACAAACCAGCTAAATCACTTGGTTTATCGAGAACTGGTCCAGAAGTAATTTTAATTCCAACTCCTAATTCATTTGCAATAATATTTGCCAATGTCGTTTTTCCCAAACCTGGAGGTCCATGCAACAAAACGTGATCCAACGCTTCGCCTCGAAGTTTAGACGCCTTTACGAAAACTTCTAAATTCTCTAGAATATGCGCTTGCCCAGCAAAATCATCAAAACTTTGCGGACGAACAGTATTTTCGTGATTTAGATCGTCGTCTGGATAAAATTCTTTATCAGGATTTAATAAATCTGACATAAAATGATGATATAAATTATAATGATGATATTACGAAGGACAAATTAAATTATCCTCCGTACTTTTACACCTACAAAGAACGCAATATTTTTTTAGATAAAAAGAATTATGAGCAAAGGAATATTATTAGTGAATTTAGGTTCGCCCGATTCTACCAATGTTGAAGACGTAAGAACTTATTTACGCGAATTTTTAATGGATAAGAAAGTTTTAGATTCTCCTTGGATTATTCGTAAAACTGTTGTTGAATTATTTATTTTACCAAAAAGACCAGAAAAATCTGCTGAAGCTTACCGAAAAATTTGGACAAAAGAAGGTTCTCCTTTGATTGTTTACTCTAAAATTTTGAGAGATATGGTACAAAAACAAATGGATATTCCAGTTGTTTTGGCAATGCGTTACAAAAACCCTTCAATAGAAGCTGGTTTACAAGAGCTTTATGACAAAGGAGTTCGCGACATTTTGGTTGTTCCTTTATACCCTCAATACACGATGTCTTCTACAGAAACTGTTGCGGATAAAGTGCTTGAAATTCAGAAAAAAAGTTACAAAGACACTAAGATTAATTTCTTGAAAGCTTTTTACAATCATCCAGATTATATCAAAGTTTTAGCTGAATCAATCAAAGAAAAATTACCTGAGAATTTTGATAAATTATTGTTTTCTTATCACGGAATTCCAGAACGTCACGATAATAAAGCACTTCGTGCTGCAAAAGTGAGCAAATTACCTATTGAAACTTATCGTAATCAATGTTTTGAAACGACACGTTTGGTAACCGAATATTTGCAATTACCAGAAGATAAATATACCACTTCTTTTCAGTCTCGTTTAGGTCGTGACCCTTGGATTAAACCTTATACAGACCACATGTTAGAAGAATTTCCTGCACAAGGCGTTAAGAATTTAGCGGTTTGCACCCCTGCCTTTGTTTCGGATTGTTTGGAGACTTTGGAAGAAATTTCGATGGAAGGTCGAGAAGAATTCTTAAAAGCTGGTGGTGAACAATTTACATATATCCCTTGTTTGAATGATCGTCAAGATTGGGTGGATACATTAGTGAAATGGTTGAAAGGTTGGCAAAATAATTAAGAAAGGTATTTAGCCTTACAAAATAAATTAGATATCTTTGTTTGGAATTTTTCAATTTTAAACAAAGATATTTTTTTTAAAATGAGACTAATTTTCTCAATTATATTTTTAGTCCTATCACTTTTTAGTTCGGCTCAATTTTTAGATACTAGTGGAAATCTAATTATTGATGGTCGAAAATATCTGAAATCCAAAGTGGATACTACAGGACGAAAATCGGGTTGGGAAATTTATGGTGCAAATACTTTAACCGTTAATCAAAATACCTTTTCCAATTGGATGGCAGGAGGTGAAAATTCGGTTTCACTAAATGCTAAAGCTGATTACGAATTTAATTTCCGAAAAAAGAAACACTTTTGGGACAATCGTTTTATTTTTGAATATGGTTTTTTAGACAATAAAACCAATGGAACGCGTAAGACTGCTGACAATCTAAATATCACAACTTCTTATGGATATTTGATAAAAGAAAAGTGGTATCTAACCTCATCACTTAATATTCGTTCACAGTTTTCTGCGGGTTACAATTACGGAACAACTCCAAAAACAAAACTATCAAACTTATTTGCGCCTGCATATGTAACAATTGGGGTCGGTGCGAATTATACGCCAAATTCTAATTTTTCTGTCAGTTTTCAACCTTTAACATCAAGAACAACAATTGTAGCAGACAAAGATTTGCAAAAGAAAGGAACTTATGGTTTGCGAAATGATGGAGATACGTTTCTTTTTGAAGTTGGAGCATATTTAGGTGGTCGATACAAAATGAAACTTTTTGATAACGTAACTTACGATAATAATATTGGAATTTTCTCTAATTATTCGAACAAATTTTATAACCTCGATATTGTATATGCTGGATTATTAGACATGAAAATTAATAATTTTATGTCCACACAATTAACCATCAATTTGATTTATGATGAAGATCAAGTTACTCAAACACAGTTTAAACAAGCCCTCGGAATTGGTTTAACTTATAAAATAGATAGTACCAAGAAAAAAGATAAAAAGAAACGTCGAAAAAGAGAAATCCTCCCTTATTTTGATACATCTGGCATTTCACCAGTCAAATTACCTAGAGTAAAACTGGATAAACACAACTATGACGAAGTTTTCGATAAAAATACAATTGACGAAAAATCAACATATATTAAATCAGAATCCATATTTTTGGAGTAAGTTTATATAAATCAATCAAATCTATATGAAAAAAATTTTATTTGTATTAGCAATTTTAGGAAGTGCTATAACTTTTGCGCAAACAGTAAAAGATGGTAAAGTAACTACTGATAGCAAGCGCTATTTAAAAGATCAAAAATTTGATGGTCGTCAACCAGGATGGTTCGTTTCGGGAAATAATTCACTTTTATTTTCTCAAAGTGCATTCAGTAATTGGGTTGCAGGTGGTGTAAATTCGTTTGCATTAAACGGAAATGTTGATTATGAATTTAATTTAACAAGAGAGAAACATATTTGGGATAATCGTGTTGTTTTGGGATACGGAATCCAGACTAACAAAGGCGAAAGTTCTCGCAAAACAAATGATGTGATAGACCTTACTTCTTCTTACGGATACAGCATCGGAAATCATTGGTATTTAGCTGCTTCTATGAATTTCCGTACACAATTTACAGATGGTTTTGATTATTCAACAGATCCAAAAACGAAGATCTCAGGCTTGATGGCTCCAGGTTATTTAAGTTTAGGTTTGGGTGCGGATTACAAACCAAACGAAAATTTCCAAGTTAATATTCATCCATTTACACCAAGAATGACATTTGTTTTGGACAAAGATTTACAGAAAAAAGGAAACTTTGGACTTAAAAATGATGGCGATACAACTTTATTCGAGTTTGGTGCATATTTAGGTGCGCGATACAAACTACAAATTATGGAAGGAATTTCTTATGATAACCGTGTTGGAATTTACGCTGATTATCTGAAAAATTTCGGAAATATGGACGTTGCTTATCAAGGAATTTTGGATATGAAAGTGAACAAGTTTGTCTCGGCACAAGTAAGTTTAAATTTACTATATGATGAAGATCAAATCAAAAAAACACAGATAAAACAAACACTTGGAATCGGATTTAATTACAAATTTGATAACACTCCACCAAAAATAGAAGAAGCTCCAGCAACTGCATTTATGCAAGAAGCACCAATTTTCGAAGAAAAAGAAGAAACTGTAGAAGTAGCAACAAATATTCTGAAAAGAGAACCAATTCTTAATGAAACAAAATTAGTCACTCAATAATATTTTCAACCTGCTTTTAATAAGCAGGTTTTTTATTTTTCTTATTTTTAAAGCTCAATAGAAGAATAAAATGACAAAAAATATTTTCGGCGCACTATTACCACAAATTTTAATGATTGTTTGGGCAGCTTTCGAGTTTTACCTTGGGTTCAACAACGAACAAAATAACCGCATCATTCTTAGCGCAATCGTGATATTAATCTTCGTTATTTTTACAATTATTACATTAGTCAAAGTTATCAAATACCCTAACGACCCTACTTATTTGAAGAAAAAGTAATTTTTATGAATGTAATTCTTAAAACTGAACGTTTAACTTTGAGACCAGTCACACTTGATGATACTGAAACAATTCATCAATTACATTCTATCGAAGAAGTTGATTAATACAACACGTAGGAATTCCAGAAAATATAGAGGTTACAATTCTTCATGTAAAAGATTTAGTAAAATCTAATCAAGGAGAACAACCACAAGCTTATACTTTTGTTATCGAAAATGACAATCAATTTGATGGATTAATTTCTTTAAATTTAGGTCGGGCTAAATACAAGAATGCAGAAGTTTGGTTTAAACTTCATCCAGATTTTTGGAATAAAGGCTTTGCTACAGAAGCTTTAAAAGAAATTATTTCTTTTGGTTTTAATACTTTAAATCTTCATAGAATTGAAGCTGGATGCGCAATTGAAAATATTGGTTCTTACAAAGTTCTTGAAAAAGTTGGCATGATACGAGAAGCGCATACAAGACAATTACTTCCTCTAAAATCTGGCTGGGCAGATAATTATGGCTACGCTATATTATCGAGTGACATTCTATAAATATTAAGTCATTCCAAACTCATTTTAGAATCATATCTTATTTGATAACAAGTTCAGCTTATCTACAAATTCTCCCTTAAATTTCGTAAACTTGTGTTATTAAAACAACAAAAATGAAATTAATCGGTCCTTTCAAACAAATTATAACACTTGCCAATTTACCTTTAAAAGGTGCTATTCACGAAAACCAAGTCGAAGTTCTCGAAGATGGGGGAATTATTATTGATGATGAAACAATTGTAGAAATAGGAAATTTCGAAACGCTTTCTCAACAACATCCAAACATCCAAATTGAACGAATTGAAACAGAACAAATTCTTCTTCCAGGATTTGTAGATTCACACACACATGTTTGTTTTGGAGGAAATCGCGCCAAAGATTTCGCAATGCGTTTGGATGGAAAAACTTATTTAGAAATTGCCAAAAGTGGTGGCGGAATTTGGTCTACTGTAACAGAAACGCGTAAGAAAACAGTTGACGAACTGAAAGATATTACGCTAAAACATATTGCGCAATTAGCTAAACAAGGAATCACAACTGCTGAAGTAAAATCGGGTTATGCTCTCTCTGTTGAAGGTGAAATTAAAATGTTAGAAGCGATAAATATGGCGAATCAAGAAAGTGAAATCGATTTGATTCCTACTTTTTTAGGTGCGCATATGAAACCTAAAGATTTTGAAGGTTCGAACAAAGAATATTTAGAACTTTTGGTGAAAGAAGTTTTTCCTAAATTAAAATCTGATGATTTAGCAAATCGTATCGATATTTTTGTGGAACAATCTGCTTTCTCTGTTGAGGAAGGCGATTATTTCTTAAACGAAGCAAAAAATCAAGGTTTTGATATTACGATTCACGCTGATCAATTTACAGCTGGAGGAAGTTATTTAGCTACAAAATTCGATGCTTTGAGTGCAGATCATTTAGAATTTTCAGGAGAAGAAGAAGTGAAAAACCTTGCGAATTCTAATGTTGTTGCAACTGTTTTACCTGGCGCTTCTATCGGTTTGGGAATGCAATATGCACCTGCTCGAAAATTGTTAGATGCTGGTTGTTGCGTTTCGATTGCTTCGGATTGGAATCCTGGCTCTGCTCCGATGGGAAATCTTTTGACACAAGCTTCTGTTTTGGCTACTTTCGAGAAATTATCAATGGCAGAAGTTTTGGCGGCAATTACTTTTCGTGCGGCAAAAGCATTGAATTTAGCTGATCGAGGAACAATAGAAAAAGGTAAAAAAGCCGATTTTATCAGCTTCTCTACCTTTGATTATCGTAATATTATCTATTATCAAGGGCAATTACAACCAACGCATGTTTGGAAAAATGGCGTGTTGATTAATCAATAGTGTAAATATTATCAGGAGTGATGGTATTTGTCGGCGTGTAAATTAACCAATCGGTAATCATTTCTTGCGGATAAAGACCTTCATCTCCTTCATTTAAACCTTCTACAGCATAAGGACGATTCAAACAAACACCAAAAATTTCATTGTTTTCATTGATTCCGTACACATCAAACCAAATATGTTCCTTATTCATTTCATGATCAACATCAAATCCTAATTTGATTAAAAATCGATAATAATTCTCTTCATCTGCTTCTGGATTAAAATACGTGTTAAATGCTTTTTTATACGATTCAAAACGTTGATAAGCCAAGGCTGACATTCGTTCCGTTTCCTGATCGCTGATAAAGAAAATCGGATTATCTGCAATTGTCGCCGCATAAACTTCTGGCGTCAATGTATGTCCTTCTTGCACAGCTAACAAAACACCACAAGGCTCGTAATTTTCGTTTTCTGGCTGACGCTCATTATAACCTCCCGGAATTGTTGCAGGAAAATCTTTCACCACATCTTCCCAACGTTTCCAACAAAATGTAATATCCAAACCATCATAACCAATATTAAATTCTTCATTTTCTGGCGAACGAAAATCTGGTTTGATAAACGCATTTACAATCATATCCAAAGCCGAATTCATCTGCTCTACTCCATCTTTGATGTTCAACATTTCCAACTCCACAGAACCGCAACGATGCAAACCGTGCGTATGCATCCAATACAGGCGATCGCCATTTTCGTCCTCATCATAAACGCCATGTATCACATATAAATACGAAGGCGCAGGCGGAATTTTTGACTCTGCTGTTACTTTCGCCCATTTACCAGAAAGCAAACGATAAGGCATAAAATCGACAACAATAGACGGATTTTCAACAATTGCTTGCATAATTTTTAATTGCAAATGAAAACTATCCAATGCATCATTTCCAAAATACATCACAGATTCCAAATAAAAATCTTGTTGCGTTGCAATTTCCATTTCTTCGTCCGAAATCATATTTCCAAAACCAAATTCAGAATAATCATTACTTCTCGCATCCACAACATACAAATTCACATCAAATTCTTCCTCCAAATAAGACACTACAAGTTGATATTCTTGCTTTACAGCTCCATTTTCGTCTTTATCAATCTCGATAAGATCAAAATTGATTAATTGAAAATAATCGGTTGATTTTAGACTTTTTTCAATTGATTCTCTTGAAAATACAAAATCTTTCGACGAAGGAAAAATTCCCATTGTAGAAGGTAAACTCAATCCATCCTCTGCAATTCCTTTGTACAATTCTTGATTTGTCATAGTTATTTTTAGTTTGTTTTTTGTTAAAGATAAATGTTTTAAGTTCATCAAAATTTTAGCAAAATGTTAAACTTTAAAATGATTAAAGATGATAATTCAGTTCGCATTACGTTAATTTATTGTAATTTTGTTCGCATAATTTTACAATTATGATAGCATCTATGACAGGTTACGGTAAATCCGTATTGGAATTACCTGAGAAAAAAGTAACGATAGAAATCCGTTCTTTAAACAGTAAAACACTAGATTTAAACACGAGAATTCCTTCTTTTTATCGTGAAAAAGAATTAGAAATCAGAAACCTTATTTCAGAAAAAGTTCAACGTGGAAAAGTTGATTTTTCGATGTTAGTAGAGTTAAATCCTGCTGCAAGAAATCAAAATATAAATGCTGAATTAATCAAAAGTTATATGGCAGAATTTAAATCAATCACACCAAATGTGACTGATGGTGAATTATTGCCTGTAGTAATGCGCCTTCCAGACGTTATTTCGTACACGCAAGACGATTTGAGTGAAGACGAATGGAATCAAATTCGCGCAACAATTATTGATGCGATCGACGCATTAAATCAATTTAGATTAGATGAAGGAAAAGTTTTAGAGAAATATTTGACTTTAAACTTGAATAACATTCTTGAGCTTTTAACACAAGTTGTCCCTTTTGAAAAAGAACGAATTGAAACTATAAAAGAACGTTTCAATAAACGTTTAGAAGAATTAAAAGTTGATGTTGATCAAAATCGTTTCGAACAAGAATTAATTTTCTATTTGGAGAAATTTGATATCACAGAAGAAAAAGTTCGTCTAAAAAACCATTGCGAATATTTCTTAAAAGAATTAGCTGGAACTGAATCAAATGGAAAAAAACTAGGATTTATTTCGCAAGAAATTGGTCGTGAAATCAATACATTAGGTTCTAAATCAAATCATTCTGAAATGCAAAAAATTGTTGTTCAGATGAAAGATGAATTAGAAAAAATTAAAGAACAATCGTTAAACATTTTATAATGAAAAAAGGAAAATTAATCGTCTTTTCGGCTCCATCAGGCGCAGGAAAAACAACTTTGGTTCGTTACGCTTTAGAACAATTGGAGAATATCAAATTTTCTATTTCTTGTACAACTAGAGATAAACGCGAAGGTGAAACTCACGGAGAAGACTATTATTTCTTAACACCAGAAGAATTTAAGGCAAAAATTGCAAACGACGAATTCGTAGAGCACGAAGAAGTTTACCGCGATAATTTTTACGGAACTTTAAAATCGGAAGTTGATCGCATTACATCTGAAGGAAATTCTGTAATTTTTGATATTGATGTTATTGGTGCATTGAATATCAAAAAATTGTACGGAGATCAATGTTTAACAGTATTTGTAAATCCTCCATCTTTGGAAATATTGAAAGAACGTTTAATTTCTCGCAACACAGAAAGCGAAGATAAATTGAAACAACGTATTGATAAAGCAGGAATTGAAATGGAAAAAGCTAAAGAGTTTGATATCATTTTATTGAACGACGATTTAGAAACTGCAAAAGCAAAAACCTTAGAAATTATTACAGATTTTATTAAATAATAATTTTTAATCATCATGATATAAATGCCTCGAATAAATAAAATCGAGGCATTTTTGTTATCTTTAGCTTTCGAAAAAATCACTACATAAAATGGAAATAGAAAATAGTTTAGAAATCAACAACGCCAATATTCATTATGTTCACCACGAAATAAATCCAGAAAATCCAACACTTATTTTTTTACACGATTCCTTAGGTTGCACCCAACTTTGGAGAGATTTCCCAAAAGAAGTTGCCGAAAAAACAAATTGTAATTTATTCATCTACGATAGAAAAGGTTATGGAAAATCGTCGCCTTTTACCATTGATCGTCGCGAATTGACTTACATGCATGATGAAGCAGATTTTCTAAATGATTTGGTTCAATATTTCAACTTCAAAGACATTATTTTATTTGGACATAGCGATGGCGGATCGATTGCGTTACTTTATGCTTCGAAATATCATCAAAATTTAAAAGGAATTGTTGTAGTTGGTTCGCACATTATTGTAGAAGAAATTTCTTTACAAGGAATCAGAGATGCAAAAATTGCATATGCAGAAACTAATTTGAAAGAACGTTTGACAAAATATCATGGCGATAAAACGCAGAAAGTTTTTGAGATGTGGACAGAAACTTGGTTACGCCCAGATTTTATTGATTTTGATATTCGAAAAGAATTGCAAAACATCGAATGTCCAACTTTGGTTATTCAAGGAATTGATGATGAATATGGTTCGATTGAGCAAGTAAATGGAATTATCAACAATGTAAAAGGAGGAAAAGAAAGTTATCTTGTTCCTGATGCAAAACATACACCTTACAAAGAGAATAGGACGCCGACTTTGGCAAAAACAGTTGAGTTTATTGATTCGTTATAACGAATCAATAAACCTAAATATTACCATTTTACTCAATTTTTTCTCCTACGTTTAATCCATTTATAAACTTCAAACCACAATACAGATAACATTGCTACAAACATCGCCATTCCTAATTCTTTTAGATTCAACGAAGAAACTTTAAAAAATAAAGAAATTGGCTTTATATACAGTATTGCAAAAAGTATAAGCAATGTAAGAATTGTAACGCCAACCATTAAATTATTTTTATTTTTAAAACTTGACCACAAGCTATAATAAAACGATCTATTCGTTAAACTTAACCAAACATTTGAGAAAATCAACGTTGTAAAAACCATTGCTCGGGTTTTCTCTTCATTTCCGCCTAACTGATAAGTGTATTGATAAACAAAAAGCAATCCTAATGTGATGATAATTCCTTGAATAATACTTGTTGAAAGTTCTTTCCAATTCAGAAAAGTTTCCGTCATAGGACGAGGTTTTTCGTTCATAGAATTTTTCTCTAAAGGCTCGTTTTCATACACAATAGAACAGGTTGGTCCCATTACCAATTCTAAGAAAATAACATGAACCGGTGTGAAAATTTGCGGAAAAGCCCAACCTAAAAACAACGGCAATGAAACAATTAATATAATTGGAATATGAATCGAGATAATGTATTGAACAGCTTTTTTAAGATTCGTATAAATGCGTCTTCCAGCAGCTATTCCGATAACTAATTTTCCTAAATCATCATTTGTTAAAATTAATTGCGCAGCTTGTTTGGCTATTTCAGTTCCTTTTTCGCCCATTGCAACACCAATGTGTGCGGCTTTCAATGCTGGTCCATCGTTTACTCCGTCGCCCAACATTGCCACTACTTCTCCATCCTCTTTCAAAGCTTTCACGACGGCTAATTTTGCTTCGGGAAACATTCGTGCAAATAAGACTTTTTCGTCGGCTGCTTTTAATAATTCTTTTTCAGAAAGTTGTGTAATTTCACTTCCTGTAATACTATCTTCAGCATGAATAATTCCTGCCTGATTCGCAATACTCATCGTAGTTTCGGCATTATCGCCTGTAATTACTTTTACTTTTATTCCGGCATTATATATTTTCTCGAAAACCTCATTTATTCCCTTTTTAGGCGGATCATAAAAGACAACAAAACCTAACAATTCAAAAGGTAAATCTTGTTGTTGTTTTGGAAAATCGTTTGAATTAAAAGTAGATTTTGCAACACCCAAAAGTCGGAAACCTTTTGTTCCAAAATCGCGAATAACGTTTCGTAAATGATCTTTTTGTTGATCAGAAAGATTCGAAACTTGTAAAATAGCTTCTGGAGCACCTTTTGCCGCAATTATTCGTTGATTATCTTTATTTTTAAAACAATGCGTCATCATCGGAGGTTTTCCAGATAAAGGATATTCGAAAAACATTTGATATTGATTGCGCTCATCAACCTGTGTTTGTTCGTAAACTCGGTGCAACGTTTTTTCCATTGGATCGAATGGAACAGGTTCACTACTCCACATCGCATATTGTATAATCTTAGAAATTTCGACATCATTGAATTGATTTTCATCAAAAACCGTACACATTTTTGCATCATAAATTGCATTCAATTTCATCGAATTTTCGGTAATTGTGCCTGTTTTATCACTACAAATAACAGTTGTGCTTCCTAAAGTTTCGACAACACTACTCTTTTTTACAATAATTCCTTCGCGTAATAATTTCCATGAACCCAATGCCATAAATGTAGTAAATGCAACTGGTATTTCTTCGGGTAAAATAGACATTGCCAAAGTCAAACCGTTTAATAAACTACTTACAATGTCTTTTGTTTGAAAATAATTGAATCCGCAAACCATTGCAAAAACAATAATTCCAATGATTGCCATTCCTTTCACAAATTTTTCTATCTGCAATTGCAAAGGCGATTTTTCTTCTTTTATAGATAAAATTGACGTTCCTATTTTTCCCAACTTCGTTTCTGCTCCAATGGCTGTCACTTCAAAAATAGCCAAACCAGAAACTGTCAAAGTTCCACTGTAAATTTCTGGATGATCTATATCTTTAAAAACTGACATACTTTCGCCTGTTAAAGCCGATTCATTCACCGAAAAATCATTACTATGAACAATATTTCCATCCGCATTAATCATCTTTCCTTCTTCCGTCACACACAAATCACCAATTGTAATTTCGTGTGTTGGAATCTCAACTAATTGTCCATTACGAATAACTGAACTCAAAGGTTCGTTCAACTTTTCTAACTCTTGCAGAGCTTTTTGATTACGAGAATCTTGGTAAAATGAAATTCCTGTCACAGCAACAATAGCCACAAACATAAATGCAGCTTCACCCAAATCACCAACCAACACATAAATAATTGATACAGCAATCAAAATTAGCGTCATTGGTTCTTTTATAATATCAAATAATAAACTATACTAAGCAGAATTACGTTCACCCTCTATTGCATTATCTCCGTATTGTTGTTGAGCTTTTTTGACTTCAGAATCAGATAACCCTTTTAAATTTTCAGGAATTTTTATAGACATTATTTCAATCGATTAGTGTTTACTAAAGTTACAGCTAAATCCAATTAAAAAATAGTTTAATACTTGATTATATCCTATTTAGATTTGATTTCAATTAAAACAAAAAAATCATTTCTTTCGAAATGATTTTTGCTCTATTATTAAGGAATTAATTTTCGAATGCATCGCAGTTTATGCGAATATTTTTGAGAATCGGTATTGAAAATTCCATTTGTATCGATTGGGTCAATGCGAACTTTTCCGTGTGCATGCAAAATCTTACCATTGCCACACATAATTCCGACATGAATAATTAGACCTTCTGCATTATCAAAAAAAGCTAAATCGCCTGGTTCTGCTTCTTCTACAAAACTCAAAACTTCACCCATTTCCGCTTGTTGATAAGCATCTCTCGGAATTTTGTAACCTCCTATTTTGTACACTTGTTGCGTTAAACCAGAACAATCAATTCCAAAAGAAGATTTTCCGCCCCACAAATAAGGCACATTTAGATAGGCTTTTGCAATTTCTACCAATTGATCTTTTGATTTTTTACCAGACGTATATACCCCAAAATATTCAAAACATTTTGGACCAATTTTGATTTTACTTTCATTCAAAGCGCGAACTTCAGCTCCAATTGTCAACGTCATTGGCAAGCCATTTTCCATCGCATGATTATACGGATTAATTGCAAATTTCTCGATCGAATCTTTATTATATTCTTCTTCCGAAATTTCTACAATTTGTTTTGGATCTAGCCAACCTTCGTAACCATCAAAAGCTAACTGAACTTTAGTCCATTTTTCTAATTCTTCTAAAATAATCAACTTTTCTCCAAACAAAACCTGACTCACCATTTCTGATGAATCTCTTGCTTCGTAGCGCAATGGCGCAACACTTACTTGACAAATGGCGTACTTCATTATTTTTTTCGAATTAACGTAATTCCATCACGAATTGGTAAAATGATCGATTCGACACGTTCATCTTTCGTTACCATCTCATTAAATTCTTTCAAGATTTTTGTCGAAGGATCTTTTTTATCTTCCTCCTCCATCATCACTTTTCCGTACCACAACACATTGTCAACTAACATTGCTCCTCCGGGACGAAGAAGTTCCAAAACCTTCTCGAAATAATAAGGGTAACTCTCTTTATCGGCATCAATAAAAGCTAAATCTACAGAATCTTTTTCAATTGTGTTCAATTCTTCACGCGCATCATTGATTCTGAAATCAATTTTTGAGGCAAATTCTGATTCATCAAAATACTTTCTGCAAAGATATTCTAACTCATCATTTTTATCTATCGTTATGATTTTTCCATCAGTAGTTAAACCTTCTGCCAAACACAATGTTGCGTAACCTGTAAAAGTTCCTAACTCTAAAATAGTTTTTGGAGCTAAAATCTTTGACAAAATGCTTAACAAACGACCTTGATATTCGCCCGAAATCATGTGGGGCTGCGTTGTACATTGATAGGTTTCAACACGTAATCGGCTCAAGATTTCAGGTTCTTGATCCACATGATGATCTAAATACGATTCTAAAACTGGTGAAATTTTTATCATACCTTTAAAAAGTCAACAAAATTACAAAAAATGCATTGAATATCGGCTATATAAAGGAAATTTAGAAGAGAAAATTTATCCAAAATAATCAAACCAAAAAAGCATTACTTTTTGGGTAATGCTTTTTGTTTTGAAAATTATTCTGATAAACTTAGGCTAAATCTTAACCTCAGCCTTACTTTAAATTTTTCCTTTCTGAATAACAGTTACAACATCTGGATCTAATAATGTTGAAGTATCGCCAAAATCAGTTTCGTTACCTGCAATTTTTCTCAAAATACGACGCATAATTTTTCCGCTTCGCGTTTTTGGTAAACCTGAAACAAACTGTATTTTATCTGGTTTTGCAATTGCTCCAATTAATTTAGAAACTCCATTTTTTATTTCTGCTTCAAGTTCTGGTGAACCTTGTACTCCATCTTGTAAAATCACGAAAGCATATAATGCATTTCCTTTGATATCATGAGGATAGCCAACAACTGCGCTTTCCGCTACAGCTTCGTGTTCATTTATCGCATTTTCTATTGGCGCAGTTCCTAAATTATGTCCAGAAACAATCACCACATCATCTACACGTCCTGTAATTCGATAATTTTCCATTACATCACGATACGCTCCATCTCCTGTAAAATAATAGCCCGGAAATGTTGAAAAATAAGTTTCTACATAGCGTTTATGATCATCATAAATAGTACGAGCCATAGATGGCCAAGGAAATTTAATTGCTAAACGTCCTTCTGCTTTTTCATTTACTGCTTCTACTTCTTTTCCTTGTTCATCCATTAAAACTGGCTGAATTCCAGGAAGCGGTAATGTTGCAAACGTTGGACGAAGCGGCGTAATTCCTGCTAATGGCGAAATCAAAATAGATCCTGTTTCTGTTTGCCACCATGTATCCACAATTGGACAATTTCCTTTTCCAATATAATCATTAAACCAGTGCCAAGCTTCTTCGTTAATTGGTTCACCAACTGATCCTAAAACTTTAAGACTTGATAAATCATATTTCTCGACATAATCTAACGATTCACGAGCTAACGAACGAATTGCTGTTGGAGCTGTATAGAAATGTGTCACTTTTAATTTTTCGACAATTTCCCAAAAACGTCCAAAATCTGGAAAACTTGGAATTCCTTCGAACATTACCGAAGTTGCTCCACAAGCCAAAGGTCCATAAATAATGTAACTATGTCCTGTAATCCAACCGATATCTGCTGTACACCAATAAATATCGTTGTGTTCCATTTGGAAAATATTATCGAACGAATAAGCCGTTTCCACCATATATCCACCACATGTATGCACCATTCCTTTTGGTTTTCCCGTAGAACCAGAAGTATACAAGATAAACAAAGGATCTTCAGCATCCATAATTTCCGCAGGACAATTATCGTCTACTTTATGCATTTCATCAATCCAAAATTTATCACGTCCACCAACCATAGAAGTAGGCTCGATAGCACGACGATAAACGATACACGACTGAATAGAAGCACAATCTTTTAAGGCTTCATCACAAATTGCTTTTAAGTTAATTGATTTCGTTCCACGAAAAACTTCGTTTGCTGTCACCAAAACCTTACATTGCGCATCGTTGATACGAGAAGCTATAGCAGCAGAAGAAAATCCTGCAAAAACAATAGAATGTACCGCGCCAATACGAGCACAAGCTAACATCGCGATGGCTAATTCTGGAATCATTGGCATATAAATACACACACGATCTCCTTTTTGTACGCCATTATTTTTTAAGACATTCGCAAATTGGCAAACTTTTGAATGCAATTGACGATATGTAATAATTCGAGATTCTTCTAAAGGATTATTTGGTTCCCAAATTAAAGCTGTTTTGTTTCCATTTTTTTCCAAATGACGATCCAAAACATTTTCGGTAATATTTAGTTGTCCACCTTGAAACCATTTAAAATCTGCTTGTTCAAAATTATATTCAAGTGTTTTGTCCCATTTCTTTTGCCAAACGAAGTTTCCAGCAATTTTATCCCAAAATTTTTCAGGCTCCTCGACACTTTTTTTATACGCTTTCTTATATTCAGAAAACGAATTGATTCTAAAATTGTTAATCATTTTAATTTTAATTGTGGTTTTGAATACTAAATATAAAAAAAGCGAATCAATTTATCAAATTAACTCGCCTATATTTTACAAATGAATAAAAACTATTCTATTTTTCTTTATACGGACTTGCATTGTAATATGCTAAAGCAGTTGGTAAGGCTTCCTTTATTTTAGCCATACGCGTCGCATCCGAAGGGTGAGTACTCAAGAATTCTGAAACTCCTGCATTTCCACTTTTCGCCGCCATACGTTCCCAAAAAGGAATTGCTTGAGAAGGATCATAACCCGCCATCGCCATTAAATACAATCCTGTAACATCAGCATCTAATTCCATTTTACGAGAATAGTTTAGTAAACCAACTTGTGCACCTACAGGATATAATTGTTCAAAAACTTTTGCATATTCTGCATTTCCAATGGATCCACCAACTATTTGTCCTAAACCTTGTGCGGCCATTTGCTGAGAAGCTTGCTCCGCACTATGACCAGCCAAAGCGTGACCAATTTCGTGACCTAAAACAACAGCCAATCCAGTTGCATCTTTGGTAACAGGTAAAATACCTGAATAAACCGCAACTTTACCTCCAGGCATACACCATGCATTTACTTCGTTTGCATTTAACAACGTAAATTGCCATTGATAACCTTGTAATTGAGAAGATATTCCCTTTTCTTGATAATATTTTTCAGCGGCATATTTTAAACGTTCCCCTACTGTTTGCACCATTTTAGCATCGGCAGTACCTGTAATTACTTTCCCTTGTTTAAGAATTTGAGAATATTGATTGTAAGCTGTCGGAAATAAATCTGCATTAGAAACTAATGACAACGATTTACGTCCTGTAACTGGATTTGTAGCACAAGAAGCTAAGACTAAAGCTCCTGCAGCGGTTAAAATTATTTTTTTCATATTTTTTAAGTTTATTTACCGAGTTTCTTTTTGATTTCATTCAATTTCATCAATGCTTCAACAGGCGTTAAAGTATTGATATCTGTGTTCATAATTTCTTCTCGAATCGATTCTAAAATTGGATCATCTAATTGAAAGAAACTTAATTGCATATTATCTTGCGTTATTTTCTCCGTTTTATTCGAGATTCCTTCATCTGTTTTCGTTGCTTCCAAAACCTTTAGCACATCATTCGCTCTGTCCACCACTCGTTTTGGCATCCCAGCCATTTTAGCAACATGTATACCAAAACTGTGCTCACTTCCTCCTGGAACTAATTTTCTCAAAAATAATATTGTATCTTTTGTTTCTTTGATACTAACATTAAAGTTTTTGATACGTTCCATCGATTTTGACATTTCATTCAATTCATGATAATGCGTTGCAAACAATGTTTTTGGTTTCAAGGCACTTTGATGTAAAAATTCTGCAATTGCCCATGCAATCGAAATTCCATCGTAAGTCGAAGTTCCTCGACCAATTTCATCCAATAAAATCAAACTTCGTTCCGAAATGTTATTTAAGATACTTGCTGTCTCATTCATTTCGACCATAAATGTCGATTCACCTGATGAAATATTATCTGAAGCACCAACTCGAGTAAAAACTTTATCAATGATTCCTAAATCTGCAGCTTGAGCTGGAACAAAACTTCCCATTTGCGCCATCAAAACAATCAAAGCAGTTTGACGTAAAAGCGCCGATTTACCAGACATATTTGGTCCAGTAATCATAATAATTTGCTGATGATCCGAATTTAACTCAACATTATTCGACACATATTGTTCGCCAATTGGTAATTGTTGCTCAATCACAGCATGACGACCTTCTTTTATATTTAGTTCAAAACCATCATTAAGAGAAGGTTTTGTGTAATTATTTTTCTCTGCTATTTCTGCAAAAGTTGACAAAACATCCAAAAATGCAATTGCTTTTGCCGTTTGTTGAATCGGTAAAAGTTTAGTGATAATTTCTTGTAACAATTCAATAAATAATTGATTTTCTATAGCAAGAATTTTTTCTTCTGCACCAAGAATTTGTGTTTCGTACTCTTTTAATTCTTCGGTAATATAACGCTCTGCATTCACCAAAGTTTGCTTACGAATCCATTCTTCTGGCACTTTATCTTTGTGCGTATTTCGAACTTCAATATAATAACCAAACACATTATTGAATGCAATTTTCAAGGACGAAATTCCAGTTCGTTCTGTTTCGCGTTGACACATTTGATCCAAATAATCTTTTCCAGAAAACTGAATTTTTCGTAATCGATCCAATTCTTCTGAAACACCTTCTCTAATTACATTTCCTTTTACAATTTGATGCGGAGGCTCGTTAGAAAGTGTATCAAAAATCTTTTGTGTTAAATGATCAATTGGTTCGATTCGAGAAAATAAATCTGCAACTTCTTTGATATTCGATTGTTCAGCAACTTCTTTTATTTCTTCCGAAATTTTCAAACTTTGTGCTAATTGTTGCAATTGACGAGGTGTAATTTTACCTGTCGAAACTTTTCCAGCCAAACGTTCTAAATCGGTTAATTGACCTAATTTTTCTCGCAAATCGTAACGTAAATCTCCAAATTTGTAGAAGTATTCGACAATATTTTGACGACGTTGAATTGATTTCAAATCTTTCAATACCATCACCATCCAACGATTCAATAAACGAGCACCCATCGGAGTTTTGGTATCATCTAAAACATTTAATAACGTAACACCTTTTGGATGTGGAGAATAAACCAATTCGAGATTGCGAATCGTAAATGGATCCATCCACACAAAACTATCTTGATTAAGACGCTGAATAGATGTTAGATGCTGAATTTCGAAATGATGCGTATCATCCAAATAAGCTAAAATAGCACCAGCAGAGATAATTCCATCTTTTAAATCTTCGATTCCAAAACCTTTTAAATTCTTTGTTTTGAAAAGATTGGTTAATTTATCAATTGCAAAATCATATTGAAAAGCCCAATCATCCAACAAAAATTTACTTTTGACATCAGAAAAATTATATTTAACACGTTTTTGGTAAATCACTTCACTTGGTCGAAACGATTGAATAATTTTCGCTACTTGATCTTCTTGTCCTTCCGAAACCAAAAATTCTCCTGTCGAAACATCTAACAAAGCTATTCCAAAAGCTTTATCACCTTGATGAACAGCCATCAAAAAGTTATTCGATTTTGACGACAAAACCTCATCTTGCAATGCAACACCAGGCGTAACCAATTCTGTAACACCTCGTTTCACGATACCTTTTACCATCTTTGGATCTTCGAGCTGATCGCAAATTGCAACACGCAAACCAGCTTTCACCAATTTCGGCAAATAAGTATTCAAACTATGATGAGGAAAACCTGCCAAAGCGCTATTATCAGAGCCATTGGCACGTTTCGTTAAAACTATATCTAAAATGCGAGAAGCTCGCACAGCATCTTCTCCAAATGTTTCGTAAAAATCTCCCACACGGAACAACAACATTGCATCAGGATATTTCGCCTTGATGGTGTTATATTGTTTCATTAGAGGAGTTTCCTTATTCTTTACTACTTTTGTCAAATTATTATAAATTTTGAACAGCTAAGTTAGTTAAAAACGAAGTGATGAGAAAACTAAAATTAGACGAATTAGGTCGCGTTTCTGCGGAAGAATATAAAGCTATTGAAAAACACCCGATTGTTGTGGTGTTGGATAATGTGAGAAGTATGCACAATGTTGGTGCAGTTTTTAGAACTTCGGATGCATTTTTAATTGATAAAATTTATTTGTGTGGAATTACAGCAACTCCACCTCATAAAGAAATTCATAAAACGGCCATTGGTGCAGAAAATTCTGTTGATTGGGAATATGTGAAAGATTCGAATGAATTGGTTGCTAAATTAAAAGAAGATGGTTATCAAATTGTAACGATTGAACAAACGGAAGGTTCTGTTTTGTTAAATGAATTTGAAGTTGACCAATCTCAGAAATATGCAATTGTGATGGGAAATGAGGTTGATGGTGTGCAACAATCAATCATTGATCAATGTGATACGTGTATCGAAATTCCACAATCAGGAACAAAACATTCGCTTAATGTTTCGGTTTGTACAGGAATTATTTTATGGAAATGGTATGAAGGATTTATGAAATAACGGAAAGCGGTAAGCAAAATAAAAAAGAATCCGTCTCACAACAAAATTTGAGGCGGA
>NZ_JAOCHX010000032.1:0-35515 GCF_029843245.1 Empedobacter sp. GD03739
TAATATAGAAAGAGCCACTTTATAGTGGCTCTTTTTTTGTAACTTTTTCCAAATTTTAATCAATCAATACCAATGGAACTATATTATTCTTTTTCGGTTCTAATTGTTCTTGCTGCATTATTTTCTTATGCAAACCTTCGATTCCTAAAATTACCTGGAACAATTGGAATTATGATTATCGCCATGTTAGTATCTATCGCTATCCGTTTATTGGGAGATAGCTATTTTCCTGATGCTACAAAAGACATGTTTCAACTCTTTAATAGTTTAGACTTCAATGAAATATTGATGGGCGCAATGCTTAATTTTCTGCTTTTTGCAGGCGCAATGCACGTTAATATTCTCGATTTGAAAAACTTGAGATGGACAATTGCTACTTATGCTACAATATCAGTAGTATTATCAGCATTTATTATATCAGTAATTTTATATTACATTGCGCCATATTTTGGTATTCAAATTCCGTATATCTATTGTTTATTGTTCGGAACATTAATTTCTCCAACTGATCCAATCGTTGTATTAGGAATTTTGAAACAAGCAAAAGTTCCTAAAATTATTGAGACAAAAATTACAGGAGAGTCACTGTTTAATGATGGTGTGGCCGTTGTAATGTTCGCAGTAGTTTTACAAATAGCAACTAATCCAAGCTTTGATGCTGATTTTTCAAGTGTTTCAAAATTATTTTTAATGGAAGCCGGAGGCGGAATCTTACTTGGATTATTACTTGGATTTACAGCGTCTAATTCGATGAAAAAAATTGATGATTATAAAGTTTCAGCTTTAATTACATTGTCGATTGTAATGGGAGGATTTTTGATTGCAAAAGAACTTCATATTTCTAGTCCTTTAGCTATGGTTATCGCAGGTTTAATAATCGGAAATTATGGAAAGAAATTCGCAATGAGTAAAACAACTCAAGATTATTTAAACAAATTTTGGGAGCTTATTGATGAAATAATGAACGCCATTTTATTCCTTTTTATAGGTTTCGAATTGTTGTTAATAGAAGATTTAATGGATTAAATTCTATTAGGAATTGCCACAATTTTTATAGTCCTATTATCTCGAACATTATCAATTGTTATTCCAGCTCGTACTATTTTAAGAAAAAACACTTTTTCTAAAGGTTCACTTATTGTCTTGGTTTGGGGAGGAATTCGTGGAGGAGTTTCAATTGCGTTAGTTCTTTCGATGCCAAATTCGGAATGGAAAGATTTGTTATTAGAGATTACATACATCGTTGTTTTATTTTCAATCGTTATTCAAGGTTTAACTGTAGGTAAAGTGGCTCATCGTGTTCTAAAAGACGAATCTGATGAAGCAAATAAAGAAGAAATGGAAGATTATCTTAATTCATCTAAATTGTAAATAATTATAAAATATACAATTAAAAGGAACAAGCGCATCTATAGATGCGCTTGTTCCTTTAACAGAAGTTTAGAACTTAAAATGGTTTAGTTCACGAATTAATCTTTATTTTTAATAGAAATTAGAACAAGCCAACAGAATGAAATTAAAAGATTTATCTAATCAACTCGAAATATCTTTAGGAAGTTTACAGAATTTTATCAATGATTTTAATATTGATTTGAGTTTTTGTATTGACGAAAATTTTAATGTAACACAACAATTTATAACATTTTCGGAAGAGAATAAAGATTTCTTAAAAAGATATGCCGAAGATTATTCCAAAGAAAAAACAATAGAAGAAATCGCTAAAACAATTGGAGCGAAAGAAGAAGAAGTGCTTCATTTTTTTGTAACAAATGGAATTCCTGCCGAGGTTGCAAAGCAGATGAAAACGGGAGTGTCAAGTTATTTGATTCATTCTTACATTGGGGGAAAATATCCGTTTATAGAAAAAGCATTTCCGCAATGCGAAGATTTTTCTGGTAAAAGTTTAGTTGGTTATACCGATTTGTATTTTTATATGACTGATATGTTAGATCCATTTATTAGCAAAGATCAAGGAGAAAGTTGGGGAATCTCAAAACCTGCTGGCTTGATTTTGTATGGACCTCCAGGTAGTGGGAAAATATATTGGGCAAAGAAAATAGCGGATATGATTGGTTACGAATTTGTACATATTTTCAATGATTATTTAGTTGGGAATTTTGATAACAAAAAGAATAAATTCTCCGATTTTCTTTCAAAAAAGATGAATCAACCTAAAACATTATTGTTTATTGATTCGTTCGACGAAATATTACATTCTACTTCTGTAAATACCATTTATCCCGAAATGGTCGATTTGTTTTATTCCGTTCTTAGACATATTCAGAAAAATGATACGAAAGAACTTTTGATTGTTGGAGCTGTTGAATCTTTAGCAAATTTGAATGATGAAATCGTTGCACCTGGTCGTTTTGATTTACATATTCCGATTTTTCCTCCAACTTTTGACGAGCGCAAACAATTACTTCTACATCACATGACTACGAATTTGGCGCAAGATTCTCCGTTATTATCAATTTTGAAAAATCAAAATGCGTTGAACAAAGATTTCTGGACGCCTTATGCGGCTGAAATGAAAATTTTCTCAAATACAATGATGATTGATTTTACACAATCGCTTAAAAAACGTTTATATGCATTATACAGAAAAGATGAAACGAAAAATATTGTGATGACAGAAAAGGTATTGTTTTCTGCATTTCAAGAAGCAAAATCGAAATTAACGCCTGATTATTTAAAACATTGCGCAATTTTCTTAACAGAAGCCAAGCAAAATGTTGGTCAAGATTTTCCGCATCGTCTGATTGAATTAAATGCTGATTTAGAGTTTTATTTATCATCAAAAGAAATTCCGATTACTAAAATTGGTTTCAAGCAAAGTGATGAAGCAATTTCTCCTACAGCTCAACAAGCAGTTGAAGAAAATAAAGAAGTTCAGAATAAATAATATAAACCACAAAAAAAAGCGCTCTAAAAGCGCTTTTTGATTTTATAATTGATTAAAACTTACAAAGTTTTTAATGTCAATAATAAGATATTTCCTTTGTAAAGATGTAATTCTTTTCCAGAAACTTCGTAACGATTTACACTTTTCAACATCGATAAAAATGCTTTTTCTTCTTGCAAATTAGGACAAGCCATTTTGGTTTCAGAGAAATTAACGAAGCTGGTTACGCCGCTAACTTTTGTAAAAGAAGCATTGAAATTGTTGCAACCCGCAAAACCACTTACAGTCGAATTCGCTTCGTCAATAACCAACATCACGTCTTTATCGTACAAACCTTTTACTACGTTGTTATCGTTGATCAAATACCAATTTTGATTTGAAATTGAAACTTCCGCTTTAGGTTTAATTTTAGCAGTACTTGCGCTTGTAGAACAAGAAGTTGCTATAAAACTCATCAAAAGAGTTGCTGAAAATAAAGTTACAATCTTTTTCATTTTTCGGAATATTTTATCTCAACTCAGCGTTGAATTTTTCTTGATACAATTTGATTAATTTATTCATTAAACCATCAATTTCTTGATCGCTTAATGTTTTATTTTCGTCTTGAATCATAAAACTTAAAGCATACGATTTTTTACCTGCTGGCAATTTATCTCCTTCGTAAACGTCGAATAAATTAACGGCTTTCAATAAATTCGTTTTCACTTCTTTTGTAGCTTTGTACAATTCTTCATATTTCACAGAAGAGTCAAGCAATAAAGCTAAATCTCTACGAGAACCTGGGAATTTAGAGATTTCTTTGTATTTCAAATCGTGTTTGTTTGCTAAAGCAACCATTGCATCCCAATTTAATTGAGCAAAGAAAACATCTTGATTAACGCCTAATTTTTTCGCTAATTTTTTGCTGATGATTCCAAGTTTTCCTAATGATTTTTGACCAGAAACAAACTCAATTCCATCTAAGAAATTATCATCTTTTGCAGGTAACTCATCTGTAATTTGAATATCTAATCGAACAAAAATTTGTTTAATCAAACCTTTCAAATCAGCAAATGAAGCTTTACGTAAATTTCCTGTCCATGATTCGCTATTAAAGTTTCCTGAAAGAACGATTCCTAAACATTTATTTTCTTCGTAAATCCCATCAATTTTGCGGTAAACTTTTCCAAACTCGAATAATTTAACATCCGAATTACGACGGTTGATATTAAACGCAACATTTTCTAATAAACCATTCAACAAAGTGCGACGCATAACAGCTAAATCAGCCGAAAGCGGATTTAACATGGCAACACTTTCTCCTTCTGGATAAAAGAAAACTTCTTCGTATTCTCTTTTCGTTAACGAGTTATTCATCGCTTCATTGAATCCGAAAGAAATCAATTGACGCGCAATAAAATCTTCGATTTTATCTGGACTAACTTTTTGATTTGGAACATAAGAAAACGAGAATTTTGAAGGAATTTCGATATTATCGTATCCATAAATTCTCAAAATATCTTCGATCAAATCCACGTCACGTTGTACATCTACACGATAAGCAGGAACTTCTAAATCTAAAATTCCATCATTTTCTGACAAAATTTTAATTTCTAAATTCTCTAAAATCGATTTGATTTTATGTTCTGGAATTTCAACTCCTAATAATTCAACCACCTTATGTAAACGTAATTTTACATTAAAATTTTGAATTGGATTTTCGTAAATATCATCAATATTAGATGCAATTTCAGCTCCAGCAATTTCAACTAACATCATCGCAGCTTTTTTCAATGCATCGATTGTCGTGTTAGGATCAATTCCACGTTCAAAGCGGAAAGAAGCATCTGTATTCAACGCATGTGCTTTTGCACCTTTACGAATTGTTACAGGTTCAAAATATGCTGATTCTAAGAAAATAGTTGTCGTAGCATCCGAAACTCCAGAATCTTTTCCTCCGAAAACTCCAGCAATACACATTGGATTATTTTCGTTGCAAATCATCAATTCATGTCCTTTTAATGTACGTTCAACGCCATCTAAAGTTGTGAATTTTGTTCCTTCTGCTAATTTCTGAACGATCACTTTATTTCCTTCAATTTTAGCAGCATCAAAAGCATGTAAAGGTTGTCCTAAATCGTGTAAAATGTAATTGGTAATATCAACCACATTATTAATTGGCGATAATCCTATAACTTTTAAACGATTTTTTAACCAATCTGGCGACTCAGCAACTTTTACATTTTTTAAGTAAACACCTGCATAACGAGGCGCTGCTTCTGTATCTTTAACCTCGATAGAAATAGGATTTTTTCCGAAATCTGTCGTAGGATAATTTGATACATCATATGTTTTGAATGTTGACGCGATATCACGAGTTTTAAGGGCCGCATGTAAATCACGCGCTACACCAAAATGTGACATTGCATCCGCACGATTTGGCGTTAAACCAATTTCGATTTCGTGGTCAACTTCATCATTTTTTCCGAATAGGTCGAACGTAGAAGTTCCAGGTTTTAAATCTTCTGGTAAAACCAAAATACCAGAATGATCTGTACCAATTCCTAATTCTACTTCAGAACAAATCATTCCGAAAGATTCTTCACCACGAATTTTTGCCTTCTTGATTTTAAATTCACCATCTGGTGAAGGTAAAACCGTTCCGACAGTTGCAACAGGAACATTTTGACCTTCTGCAACATTAGGAGCTCCACAAACAATTTGCGTTTCTTTTCCGTCTCCTAAATCTATTTTAGTAACTCTTAATTTATCTGCGTTTGGATGAGGCACAGCTGATAAAACTTTACCAACTAATACGGTTTCCAAATAATTTTTAGCTCCACCTACTTGTTCTACACCTTCAACTTCTAGACCCGTACTTGTAAGTGTTGAAGACACTTCATCAAGTGTGATATCTGTATCAATGTAGGTTTTTAGCCAATTGTATGAAATTTTCATTGTATTGTATAAATGAATTTTATGTATTCTTTTTGATTATGCGTTTAACATAACTGGCATAACTAACATTAAGATTTCTTCGCCATCTTCTAGTCCATCAACTGGTTTGATGATTCCTGCACGATTCGGTTCAGACATTTCTAATGTTATTTCTTCTGATTGTAAATTGTTCAACATTTCGATTAAGAAACGAGAATTGAAACCGATTTGTAAGTCAGTTCCGTTGTAATCACAAGGAAGTCTTTCTTCTGCTTTGTTTGCAAAATCGATATCTTCAGCAGAAATTGTCAATGAATTTCCAACTAATTTTAATCGAACTTGGTTTGTTGTTTTGTTAGAGAAAATTGCCACACGTTTCAAAGATGTCAAGAATAAGTTTCTGTTAATCGTTAATACATTTGGATTTTCTTTTGGAATTACCGCTTCATAATTAGGATATTTACCATCAATCAAACGACAAGTTAACACGATGTTTTGGAATGAAAAACGTGTATTTGTATTGTTGTATTCGATTGTTACATCGTCATTATTTCCTCCTAAAATATTTTTCAATAAGATAAGTGGTTTTTTCGGCATAATATATTCAGCAGCTTGTAAATTCTCTAAACCATTGCGAGTATATTTTACCAAACGATGCGCATCTGTAGCAACAAAACGGAAAATATCTGCATTTGCTTGGAAGAAGACTCCTGTCATAATTGGACGTAATTCGTCGTTTCCTGTCGCAAAAATAGTTTTGATAATTGCTTCTGATAAAATGCTTGCACTAAGTGTTGTAGAGCTTGCGTCTTCGATATCTGGCGTTTGAGGATATTCGTTTGCGTCTTCGAATGCTAACTGATAATTTCCTTGTTCTGAAACAATTTCCAACGTATTTCCTTCTTTTTGGATAAAAGTAAGCGGTTGCGCAGGGAAAGTTTTCAACGTATCAGTTAAGATTTTTGATGGAATTGCAATTTTTCCATTATCATTAGACTCAACTTCTAAAGTTGTTGAAATTGTTGTTTCTAAATCAGAACCAGTGATAGTTAATTGGCTACAATCCAATTCGAATAAAAAATTATCAAGGATTGGTAAAGTATTATTAGAGTTAATAACCCCTCCGATTAAGTTAACATTTTTTAATAACGTGTTGCTCGATACAATAAATTTCATATGAAGAATATTTCCTTAAAATATCTAACAAATGTAATAAATAATCAAGTAAAAAACTCAAACCTATACATTAAATATTATATAGAATGGCTTGTTGTTGATTATCAAATAGAAAGATGATTGTAAATTGATTGTTATGATTTGTTTAAATTTTCTTTGAATTAAAAACTTTTCACCCGTAAATTTGTCTTGTATATCGAGACTTTTAACAAATCTTTTTGACCAAATCTCATCCAAAAAGATTAATTTGATTTTAAAATACTATTCTATGAAAATTGAATTGAATTTAGAAGGAAAAAATGGCGTTTTTATACTTCTTGATGAGAATAATAAAGAAGTTGGCGAATTAACTTTTATGCTGAAAGAAGAACAAATGTTGATTAATCATACAGGTGTTAATCCCGAATTGAGAGGGCAAGGTTTGGCAGAAAAGTTAGTGTTAGAAGCTGTAGATTACGCAAGAAAAAATCAGTTGAAAATCATACCATTTTGTAGTTATGTGAGCGTTTATGTTGGTAAACATCCAGAAGTGCAAGATGTAATTTAGAAAATTATGAATTTAGAAAAAGTTTTTGAACACAACCAAGAGTGGGTAAATAAACGTTTAGAACAAGACGAGCAATATTTTGATAAGCTTTCGGCTGGTCAAAACCCAGAAGTGCTTTACATTGGTTGTTCAGATAGTCGTGTGACGGCAGAAGAGTTGTTGGGAGCGGAGCCAGGAGAGGTTTTTGTACACCGCAATATAGCTAATATGGTAATTAGTTTGGATATGAATACCACTTCTGTTTTGGACTATGCAGTAGAACACCTAAAAGTGAAACATATTGTAGTTTGTGGACATTATAATTGTGGTGGGATTAAATCTGCAATGCTACCGAAAGATTTAGGAATTATGAATCCTTGGTTACGTAATATTCGTGATGTTTATCGTTTACATTCAGAAGAATTGAATGCAATCGAAAACGAAGGAATGCGTTACAACCGTTTGGTAGAGCTAAATGTACAAGAACAATGTGTCAATGTGGTAAAAAATCCTTTTGTGCAACGTGCAATGGAAAATGGATTGGAAGTACACGGTTGGGTGTTCGATTTGTTTACTGGAAAATTAATTGATTTGAATTTAAACTTCGATACAATCTTAGAAAATATCAAAGAAATTTACGATATCAACGAATAAATTTAACATTTTGTTATATTTGGTATAATAATTGTTTTTAACACTGTTAACCAAACTATATCAATGATTAACAACCGTTGGATAAAAAGAATCGGTATCGCTTTAATTTCTATTATTGCGGTACTTTTTATTTTAAGTTTTTACATCTCCTATTTTCTGAATGATCGACTTCCAAAAATCATTGCAGAAAAAAACGATACGGCTTATAATCTGACTTACGAAGATTTGAGTTTTTCCGTTTTTAATTCTTCACTATCATTAAAAAATGTCGAAGTTTCTCCAAAAGATTCTTTGTTGATAAAGGATTCGATTGACGCAACAGGAAAAGTCAAAGAAATAAATGTAGTCGGTATCAATTTTATAAAATTAATTACCAAAAAAGAAGTTGCGGCGCTTTCTATCAATATCAACAATCCTTCTGTTAATTATTATCTTAAAGAGAAAAAAGATTCGATCAAAAAAGATACAGCGCAATCTAAAGTTGGGCAAAGTATCGATGTTTCCAATGTAAATATCAATAATGGCGAGTTCAATTTGTATTCTCAATCAGGGAAAAGACATATTGCAAATGTTTCTAATTTTTCGATCGATTTTGACGGCGTTCGTTTCAATGAACGAACAGCGGACAAAAAAATTCCGTTCAGATATTCTGCTTTTGACATCAAATTAGATTCGATGTTTTTTGTAGTAAAAGATCAACAATTGATTAGAGCACGAAAAGTTCGTTTTAATGAAACTGATTTTGAGTTGGATAATTTCTTGATGAAACCGCTCAAAATGAACGGAAAAATGTACGTTCCAAACGATTCTGAAAATGATTTATTGGATATTGAATCACCACTTCTTTCGCTTTCTAAGATGGATTGGGGATTTACTTCGGAAGATAAATTATATTTTAAAACAGATTTAATCAAATTCAAAAATCCAAAAATTACCATTATTTCTGCCAAACCTGAGAATAAAGTTGAGAAACAATCAACTAAAAAAGTAAGCATAAAAACGGAAGATGCGGAGTTAATTAATATCAAAAAATTACAAATAGAAAACGGTAAAATTCGGTCACTTTTCTCGAATGCAAAAACGGTAAAATATGCAATAAACAATGTTGCGTTGAATATCGAAGGAATAAAAATGAATGCGTTGACACGTACAAATGATATTCCGATTGATTACAAAACTTTTCGTATTAAGTTGGATTCGATGTATTATCGTTTGAATGAAATGCACACGTTGACAGCTTCTAATTTTGATTTGACAGAAAAGAAATTAATTCTGAAAAATTTCAAAATGAAACCATTAATTTCAAAAAATCAATTTAATCGAAATTATACAAAATCAAACACATTATTAGATGTCGAAGCGCCAATTTTGACGTTGAATAATAACAGTTGGGGAATAAAAAATGGTGATTTTTATTTTCATACCAATTCAATCAAATTGGATGAAGTAAATGTAAAAATCATCGATCAAAAGAATGAAAAAGTTATTGCAAAAAAAGCGGAAAAAGCAACGCAAAAATTCTTGATTAATTTTAATCTTGGAATTGATACGATTCAAATCAAGCAATCGCGTTTTATTGCTTCACAAAAATTTGATTTCAATAATGTTAATTTGACGGTTTTAGGATTAAAAAATGATTATGGGAAAGAACTTCATGTTAATCATGTTATTTTCAAAAATCCAAAATTTACGATTTATGGACAGCCAAGACGAGTGGCACAGCGCGAAGGAAAAACGTCGAAAGAGTTTAATGATATTATAAAAGTTGATAAAATTTCGTTGGTAAATGGACATTTAGATGTGGTTCCTTATAAACAAAAAACGCCGAATTTAACATTGAAGCAAATTCAGTTAGCGTTTAATCAAATCAATGTTGATCCAAAAACAATTCAAGAAGCGATTCCATTTTCGTATAAATCTGTGTTGTTAAAATCTTCTGGAATTGATTTCGATTTAGGAAAAACGTATAAAATGAATACTGGAGCTTTGCAATTTCAGAATGGAAACTTGACGTTGAATCAATTAAAATTAACGCCAAAACTTTCTCGAAAAGCGTATACAGCTTCATTGAAAAAACAAGCCGATTTATATACAGTTTCTGTCGAGCAATTACAAGGAAATGGAATTCAGTGGGGAATTTCTCCATCCAAAGATTTCTTTTTGAAAGCGAATCAAATAAAATTGAACCAGCTTTATGCAAATATTTATAGAAGTTTGATTCCACCTGATGACACAAAACGTAAAACAATGTTTTCACAAAAATTACGTGAAATGAAATTTGATTTAGGGGTGAAACAATTGCAATTGGTCAACTCTAAATTAGAATATGAAGAGGAAACGGCTAAAAGTATCGGAACAGGAAAATTGACGTTTTCGTCGATAAATGCAACGGTTAAAAATGTCAATTCGGGTTATCGTAAAATATCTTTACCAGACGTTGATGTTGATTGGCATTCAGAATTTATGAATGGAGATTTGCGCGCAAATTGGACATTTAATCCAATGAATCGTTCTGAGAAATTTAATATCAATGGTTCAATTTCAAAACTTCCTGCAAAAAATCTTGATCCTTTTGTGAAACCGTATCTTAAGGTTTCTGTAGACGGATTTTTTAATCAAATAAAATTTAATTTTGATGGAAATGATAAAGTCGCTGGTGGAAATTTTGGAATAGATTATCAAAATTTGAAAGTGAATGTTTTGCGTGATGATGGTTCGAAAAGGAAACTATTATCAGCAGTTGGAAATGCAGCGGTAAAGAATGATTCTCGTGGAAAAATGAAAGAAGAAAAAGTAGAAAATATCGAACGAAAACAGGATAAATCATTTTTTAATTTCTTTTTAGCTTGTATCTTAGACGGTCTTAAAAAAGCACTTTTAATTATTTAAGAAAATGAAAAGAACAGTCTTCATAACCGGAGCAACATCTGGCATAGGAATGGCGACAGCAAAGAAATTAGCACCAAATTATCGTTTAATTTTGTGTGGGCGTCGTCAAGAACGATTAGATGAAATTCAGGCAGAATTGAGTCAAATTACGGAAGTTAAAACCATTCAATTTGATGTTCGAGACAAGGAAGCTGTTTTTAATGCAGTAGAAAGTTTAGAAAATGAGTGGAAAAATATTGATGTTTTAATCAATAATGCGGGAAATGCGCACGGATTAGCACCTTTTGATACAGCTGATTTGGAGGATTTGGAAGCAATGATTGATATCAATGTAAAAGGATTAATTTACGTTTCGAAAGCAATTATTCCAATTCTTAAACAATCATCAAATGCGCATATCATCAACCTTTCTTCGATTGCGGGAAAAGAAGTTTATCCAAATGGAGGAACATATTGTGCGTCGAAAGCGGCGGTAGAATCGTTGAGCAAAGGAATGCGTTATGATTTGTTACCTTACGGAATCAAAGTTTCCAATATTGCGCCAGGAGCGGTAGAAACAGAATTTTCTTTGGTTCGTTTCAAAGGAAATCAAGAACTTTCGGATAATGTATACAAAGGTTTTGAACCATTGGCTGGAGAGGATATTGCAAATGCAATAGAGTATTTGTTGCAACAACCAGAACATGTACAAATTGCTGATGTTACAATTTTTCCAAAAGCGCAAGCTGGAGGAACTGTTATTTATAAAGGATAATTTTATTAAAATATTGAACTAAAAAAGCCTCTATTTTAGAGGCTTTTTTAGTTCAATATTTTCTCATAACAAACACTTTCTTCGACGTCTTTGTATTGATCGTAATTTTCGATTCTTGTGTAATCACATCGCTCATACAAAGCGATTGCTTCGGGTTGTTTCAATCCAGTTTCCAAAATACATCGTTCATAATCCAATTCGATTGTCCAATTTTCTAACTCATTCAGAACTTTTGCCGCAATTCTATTTCCTCTAAAATCAGGGTTTACATACATTCTTTTCACTTCCATTGTTGTGTCAGAATAATGTTTTATTGCGCCGCAACCAACAGGATTTTCGTTTAAATAGGCGATAACAACGTGATTTATCTTGTCAACTTTATTGTATTGAGAAAAGAAAGAATGAAATTCTCCATCTCTTATCGCTAAATCTTTATCTAATTCTGTTACCAATTCTTCAAAATCTTTGTTAGAAGAATTTGTTCGAATGATTTTTATTGAATTCATATTATTTCTTTTGCTCAAATTTAATAAAACTTACGTTTTTTGTAGCGCTAAATTCTATTCTGTTCCGTTGTTTTTTGTGCTTGTTTCGCTTCTTTTACTTTTTGATTTCCGAAATTGTATTTCAAATTCAACATAAAATATTGCGTATCGCGATAATCTTTGAAATATTGATTTTGGTTTGCGTATTTCGTAGAAATTGTATTGCGATCAGTTTTAAAAATATCATTGAAAACCAAACCAATTTCGAAACGTTTATCCCATATTTTTTTGTTTAAAATCAAATATGTATTTTGAGATGAACTAATATCAAACGAACCTTGAATTGCCTTTGAATTATATTGATATCCTGCCGAAATATTAAATGTTTTTGCATTGTCTAAATCCAATTGTGTACTCAATGAAAGATGATAAAAAAAGACATCATTTTTGTATTGTTGTTGATCTGGTCCGAAAAAATAATTTTGATTATATTCCACAAATGTAAATAAATTCAGTTTCCACCACGATTTTAGATTAAAATTTTTCGAAAGATTTGCTCCAAAAGCTTCTCCATTTTTGATGTTTGTAAAATGATAAACTGTTTCGAAAGTTTCAGGATTTTGAATAGAAATTTCCATCGCTGGATTTTTCTCGTATCGATAATAGGCTTCAAAATTCCAATCTTTCAAAGTGTAAGATAAACTCAAATTGTGAATAATCGTAGAAATTGCATTGGCATCGCCCTGAAAATAAGAAAACAGATTGTAATATGATTTTGAAGGATTCAAGAAATTATAATCTGGTCGATCAATTCTTTTTCCATAATTCAAACCAATTTGTCCAGTATTTTCAAAATTATACATGACGTATAAAGTTGGAAAAAGATCGGTGTTTGTTCGTTTATTTTGGCTAATTGGATTATCAGAAATCGTATTTATAAGAGCTGTTTCAGATCTCAAACCAGCTTTTGTTTCCCATTTTTTCCATTTGTAATTTCCAGAAATATATAAGGCGAAAATCTGTTCTTTGTAATTAAAAATATTACTTTTTTCGGGTTGATATTCGATTTGATTTTGGATCGATTCAAAGAAATCCAAATCATTATCATTCTTTACAAAACTATATTTCGCTCCCGCTTCCAAGCCGAAATTTTTATTAGTGAAACTATAATCAATTTGTGTAGAAAATAGATTCAATTTTTGAAGTGCAGCACTCAAAAAACGATTTTCTTCATAAGGTTTATCCTTGAAATTCAGTTTTGTTAAAACATCTTGATTTTCTTTGTAATAACGATGACTAAAATTGTTACTCCAAGTCAAATTATTTTTCGCAATTTTTTTGTCATAAACCAAATACGTATTAAAATTATTTGAAGCTTCGCGACGATGATTTTGTGTTTTATAAAATGATTCAAGTTGATTATTTGTTGTATTGTAAATATTTGTCGGAACGTTATAATTCCCAATTGAAGCAGGATTTCTAGAACCATTTATTCCAAACTGAAAATTCTGTAAACTATCAATTGAATATTGAGAAGCAAAGTTGTAAATATGTTGTTGTTTCGCAACTGTTCGACGAATCATGTCACTTTCCCAGCGTGTCTGATCTTTTTCATAAGTTGTTACATCAAAATTCTTGCGAACATATTTTCCATTCACAAAATAATAACTTCCTGTCAATTGCCATTTTTCTGTATTGTAAGATTGGGTAGTACCCAGCATTCCTTTGCTATAAATAGATTGATGATAACGTGTCGCAATTTGTCCTTTGTAACCAGAAAGCACATTTTTCTTCATTTTAATATTTATAATCGCGCTTCCAGAAGCTTCATATTTTGCAGGCGGATTGGTAATGACTTCAACCGAAGAAACTGTTGCACCATCAGTATTTTCCAACAATTGTTTCAAATCATCTTGGGACATTAATGTTTTTTTATCATTAATTGTGACTAAAATTTGCGTATTTCCTCTCACACTTAACTGTTCATTTTTTAGAAGAACATTTGGCGTGTTTTTCACGATATCCCAAGCACTTAAATTTTGCAAAGGCGTATTTTCGACATTAAATTCTATTCGATCAATTTTTCGTTTCAACAAAGGTTTTTGACTAGAAAAAACAACGTCTTTTAAGTTAATTGTTTCATCTTTTTGAAGCGTAATAATCAAAGAATTTTCTGAGTTGGCTTGATATGTCTTTTCAAATTCTTGGTAACCAAATTCTTTAATGTAAATTGTAAATGATTGTGCTTGATGAAGCTCAAAATTAAATTCGCCATTTTCATTCGATTCAGCTACAATTGGATCTTGTGAAGGAATTTCAACTTCAATAGAACTATTTTTGATTGGTTGATTTTGCTCATCGATAATTTTTCCAGAAATAATTTGTGCAAAAATTAAATTTGGAAGTAGCAGAAAAAATGTTATTACTATTTTCATGGTTCAGATTTTTAACAAATCTCTTTCAAGTTTCGATTTTACTTGGTTAATGAACGGTTAACGATGAGTTAATGTGTTATTTATGAAGAAAAACAATGTATTTTTGAATTGATGGAAAGCTTATGAAATTATCTAAAAAACATTATACATTTATTTTCTCTTTTGCATTGATCGTTTTGGTTGCATTGCAAGGGTATTATATCTACAATTTGTATCGATTGATTGAGAAAGATATGAATAAAGAGGCGTGTGAAATTGGAGTTAAAGTGATGAATTTTATGTCAAAATATGAAACAGATTCTAATGATGATAAGATTTTAGATTATTTCAAAAAACTGAATCATGATGAAAAAAAACAGTTTGATGAATTACAAATAATTCGAACGAAAGTAGATTATAATTATGAGATTTATACGCCAATTGTAGATTCTCTATTAGACGTTTATTCTAAGGAAAATAATTTTGAAATAGCACTTCGTACAGATGTTTATTCGGTTTATGATGAATTGAATCATAAAGAACTATTGCCAAAGAAAAAGTATGTGATTTACGAAACGACAAATAAAATTGCGAAACCAACTAATATTAATCAAAGTGTTTGGTCATCGGATGATATTAGTAATCAAACAGATTCTGATTTAGGAATTAATAAAAATGAACGCCATAAATATAAAATTAGAGGAAAGACAGATTTTGAATTGCTGAATTTGAAATTTTTAATTCTCAAGAAAATTATTCCTTTAATCATTGTGAGTTTGTTGATTGTTGGATTAATTGTCTTTTTGTATTGGAAAAGTCTTAAAAATTTATCGAAACAAGAAGAAAAAATCAATCAATTACATTTGACAATAGACTCTATTGCGCATGAATTGAATACGCCAATTACGACGATGAAATTTGCTTTGCATCAAGTTCAACATCCAGAAACGCAACAAATGATGAACAGACAAATTAATCGTTTGGAGCAAACTGTTGATTCTATTTTTGTAAAAAATGACGAAAATTCTGAATTGTTAGATGAGGTTATTTTGAATGAAATTATCCAAAAGATTCAACTTCAATATCCAGAAATTAAACTTATTAATCAAAGTATTTTCGAGAAAAATAATGTACTGAAAACAAACGATTTTAAACAAATTGCTCAGAATTTAATTGAAAATTCAGTCAAATATGGAGCTACTGAAATTGTATTAGATTTTAAATTTCA
The DNA here is from genome assembly GCF_029843245.1 of Empedobacter sp. GD03739. NCBI lineage: Bacteria > Pseudomonadati > Bacteroidota > Flavobacteriia > Flavobacteriales > Weeksellaceae > Empedobacter > Empedobacter sp. GD03739. Next base: position 15,948 of record NZ_JAOCHX010000032.1, read on the forward strand.
AAAAAAAATAACATTGAATTTTTCGGATAATGGAATTGGAATTCCAACCAATGATTTGCCTCTTATTTTTGATAAATATTATCGTGTGAATCGTTCTATTAACCAAAATGTAAGCGGTTTGGGTGTTGGATTATTTTTGGTCAAGAATACAATCGAACGATATTTAGGAACAATTAACGTTCAGAATAATAAAGACAAAGGTGTTCAATTTTTAATCATTTTGCCGAATGAAAACTAAATTAATTTTAGTAGAAGATGATCAAGATTTGGGAACTGTTCTCAAACAATGTCTAGAATTTTCTGATTTTGAAGTGACTTGGTTTGATCATCCACAAAAACTATTGAAGGAAATAGAATCGTTGGAATCAGCTCAATTAATCATTTTTGATGTCATGTTACCCGAAATTGATGGTTTTTCTTTGGCGAAAAAATTAGCCGAAACCATTACAATTCCATATTTATTTTTGACTGCTAAGGCGCAAAGTTTTGATCGTGTTTTAGGTTTGAAATTAGGTGCAGATGATTATATCACAAAACCTTGCGATCCTGAAGAATTGGTCTTGCGAATAAAAAATATTTTGAAGCGAAATCAACCTGTTTTAGAAGAATTGATTAAAATTGGAGCTTATGTTTTTCTTCCAAATCAATTGCAATTATCTTATCAAGAAGAAAAATTTCAGTTAACAGAAAAAGAAGCAGAATTGTTGAGTTTCTTGATTCAGAATAATCAAAAATTAGTGAGTCGTAAAGAGATTTTAGAAAAAATTTGGGGTGAAAACGATTATTTTATGGGTAGAAGTTTGGATGTTTTTATGACACGTTTGCGCAAATATTTTCAGAACGACGAAATGATAAAATTTGAATCTGTTCGAGGTATTGGTTTTAAAATTAATTTTCCACTCTAAAAAAATAAAGCTGAACAGAAGTCCAGCTTTAATAACAAACAATTGAATTCTAAATTCAGTAAAGGGAACCGAATTTTATAAATGGATTTTTATATTCCTTGAGCAATCATAGCATCGGCAACTTTTACGAAACCAGCTATATTAGCGCCTTTGTAATAATTTATATTTTCTTGAAATTCACCTTTTCCATATTTTTTACATTGGTGATGAATTTTTATCATAATTTCTTTTAATCGATAATCTACTTTTTCTCTGTTCCAATTTTGACGGATCGAATTTTGAGACATTTCCAATCCAGAAGTTGCAACACCACCAGCATTCGCAGCTTTTCCAGGACCGTATAAAATTTGATGATCCAAAAAATAATGAACCGCTTCGGGAGTTGTTGGCATATTAGCACCTTCGGCAACCAATTTGCAACCATTGAGATGTAAAGTTTGCGCATCTTGTAAATCCAATTCGTTTTGTGTTGCACATGGCAAAGCTATATCACAAGGAACTTTCCAAGGATTTTGGTCGGAGAAAAATTTAGCGTTTGGATAATAATCAACATACTTTGAAATTCTATCGTAATCATCATTCTTAATTTTGAAAATGACATTTAGTTTTTCTGTATCAAAACCGTCTTCATCATAAATATATCCAGAAGAATCAGAAAGTGTAACCACTTTTGCGCCTAATTCCAGAGACTTTTCAGCAGCATATTGTGCAACATTTCCAGAACCAGAAATAGAAACTGTTTTTCCTTTTAAGGTTTCTTTTTTTTCGGCTAACATACATTCTACAAAATATAATAAACCATAACCAGTAGCTTCTGGGCGAATCAAAGAGCCACCATATTCTAATCCTTTTCCAGTTAAAACACCTGTAAATTCGTTTCGCATTCGTTTGTATTGACCAAATAAATAACCAATTTCTCGTCCTCCAACGCCAATATCACCAGCAGGAACATCGACATCTGCACCAATATGACGAGATAATTCGCTCATAAAAGATTGGCAGAAGCGCATAATTTCCATGTCCGATTTTCCTTTTGGATCAAAATCAGAACCACCTTTTCCGCCACCCATAGGTAAAGTTGTCAAGCTGTTTTTGAAAACTTGTTCAAAAGCTAAGAATTTAAGAATAGAAAGATTAACAGATGGATGAAAGCGCAAACCACCTTTATAAGGACCAATCGCAGAATTCATTTGTACACGATAACCTTTGTTGATTTGGATTTCGCCTTTATCATCAACCCAAGTTACTCTAAATTGAATAATACGTTCTGGTTCTGCAATTCTTTCAAGAATTTTGAACTTTTTGTATTTAGGGTTTTCTTCTACAAATGGTAAAATGGTTTCGGAAACTTCTTCAACTGCTTGTAAAAATTCTTTTTCGTTAGGGTTTTTTGATTTAATTCTTTGAATGAATTTTTCTGAGTAAAATAAAGTATCCATGCTATTTGTGTTTTATTGTTGATAAAATTATAATAAATAACAAATAAAATAATATATTTTTTAAATCAAACTTTTAATATTTATGAATTTGATAATTTCGAATACTTAGAATATATAGGTTGATAATTTTTGAAACAAAAAAAGCAGGAAAATTTCCTGCTTAATAAATTTTGTATTTTTATTCAGTTTAAGACAAGACTTATTTTTTGAAAAATCCACCCAATAAACTCATGGCATCTCCAATTCCTAATTGTCCATCACCATCCTGATCTAACAATTTTTCGAAACCTCCTAAATTTACTCCGCTTTGGTTTGTTTGAGTTGTAGAACCACCAACTAAACCGCCTAATAAACCAGCAATCCCATTTGAATCTAATCCAGCAGATTGTTTTTGTTTACCCAAGTAGCCCATTACAATTGGCGCAACTAACGCTAAAATTTGAGTAACTTGTGCTGTATTCAATCCAGATTGTTGAGAAATTGCAGATTCTACATTTTGTTGTTTATTTCCTAAAACGTGACCTAAAATTCCTAATCCATCTTGTTGGTTTCCTCCTTGACCTAAAAATCCAGAAAGATTATCCAAAATACTCCCGTCATGTTGATTCAAAGCATTCGAAATTCCTTCAGCACCTCCGCCTTGTGCATTTTTATTTAAAGCAGACAATAAAAAAGGTACAGCTGCTGCAACAGCAGTTTGAGCTTGAGATTCATTAATCCCTAATTGTTTTGCAGCAGAACCAACAATTTGTTGTCCCATTGCTCCTTGAATTAAATTAGTAAAGTCCATAAGTTTATATTATTTACTCAAATATACTATTTTTAAAAGATTAATTCAGATTAATATTAAGAGTCCTACAAAGTATTTCTATTTTTGTACAATCAATTTTGTAAATGAAACAAATAAATCTTTTTTTAGTAATCATTATTGCGGTTTTGGCTTTATTACCAATCGTTTTACCGAATCGTTTCGACGAAGAAATGCAATATGAATTTGATGCACCTGTTGGTTTGGTGTACGACGAATTTTATAATCTTCGTCAATTCTCGAAATGGCAACAATTTACAGCTTCGGATTCTTTGACAATCAAGAAATTTTCGAATACAAAAGAAGAGGACGAAAATTATATGATATGGGATTCAGAAGATGCTTCAATTGCTTCAGGAAAAGTAACGATTGAAAATTTTTCGATTAATCGTTTCGTTAATTATACGATAAAATATGATGGTTGGGAAAAATTAGATAGTTTGAATGTCAAATTTGAACAACAAGAAAATGGGAAAACAACTGCAAAATTGAATTATTTAAGTCAAGAAATTCCTTATTTCTACCGCTATTTTGCTTTTTTCAAAAATCCTGAATCTAAATTTGAAAAATCTTTGGATAACCTAAATCAAAAAGTGAAAGTTAGATTAGATAAGGATCAAAAAGAAGGACGATTGAATTATGGTGAATATCGAATTGTAGAATTAGGTCGAACAAATTTATTAGCGATTCGTAAACAATCAAGTTTAGCGGAAAAAGATATAATGGATAAAGTAGATGGTGCTTTTGAGGTGATTTATAAATCGTTAATGAATAAAGATGAAGGTGGTTTTGATTTCGATTTAGGTTTCCCATATGTCTATTTTACTGATTTTGATAAAGAAAAAGATAAGACAACATTTTTTGCTGGAATACAATTAATAGAAGATTTGCCTTTACAAAAAGAGATGAAAAAAGTGGTTGTTCCTGGTGGAGATTATTTGTTAACATTGCATTTAGGACCTCGTTCTAAACGTGCGCAAACAATCGAGAAAATGAAGAATTATGCAAAATCTAAAAAATTACAATTGGATACAAAACAATTAGAAATTATGTTAAATGATCCGAAGGAAACAGATAGTTTAAAACTAATTTCTCGAATTTATATACCAATTAAAAAACAATAAATACTTAAGAATTAACAATTTTTAAAGTACACTTAGCCACAGTAATGTGGCTTTTTTTGTATTTTTGCAACTTCTTACAAACGAACATGGACAAAGATTTTATTGAAGTTTACGGTGCACGTGAACATAATCTAAAAAATATTGATGTAAAGATTCCTCGAAACGAGCTTGTGGTAATCACGGGTTTAAGTGGAAGTGGGAAATCTTCGTTGGCTTTTGATACGATTTATGCAGAAGGACAACGTCGTTATATCGAAACTTTTTCGGCTTATGCACGTCAATTTTTGGGAGGTTTAGAACGTCCAGATGTTGATAAAATTGATGGTTTGTCGCCTGTTATTGCAATTGAGCAAAAAACGACCAATAAAAATCCGCGTTCCACTGTTGGTACAATTACAGAAATTTATGATTTTCTTCGTTTGTTGTATGCGCGTGCTTCTACGGCTTTTTCAGTCGAAACAAACGAACAAATGGTTGCTTACACAGAAGAGCAAATTATTGAGTTGATTCGAACACAATACAGCGAGAAGAAAATTGCGATTTTAGCGCCAATTGTACGTTCAAGAAAAGGTCATTATCGAGAAGTTTTTGTAACATATTCTAAAAAAGGTTTTCTTGAAATGCGCATTGATGGCAAGTTGCAAGATATTACGCCTGGAATGATGTTAGATCGTTACAAAACGCATGATATCGAATTGATGGTGGACAAAATGTTGTTGAATGATAAGGTGAATGATCAACGTTTGCGTTCAAGTATCGATCATGCAATGCAACAAGGTAATGGGATTACGATGATTTTGGATTACGAAACCAATGAAACGAAATTCTTTTCTCGTTCGTTGATGTGTCCGTCGACAGGAATGTCATATGCGTTGCCAGAACCGAATACATTTTCGTTCAATTCACCAAAAGGTGCTTGTCCGACGTGTACAGGTTTAGGTGAGTTGAAAGTGGTAAATCACGAAAAATTATTTCAAGATCAAGATAAATCGTTGTTTGATAATTTGGAAGAATTATTTGAGACGTTAAAATCATCTTCTCGAATAGAAAAACAATTGGAAGCGATTTTTGTCAAACATAATGTAGACGAAAAAGTAGCGTTCAAAAAACTTCCTCAAGCATTGATTGATGATGTGATGAATGGTTTGAAAGAAACCTTAAATGTTGATCTTAAATTTGCATCAGTTAAAAAAACATATAAAATCGATTTTGAAGGATTGAATGAATTTCTTTCTGAAATTATGGAAGATAAAAATAATCCGTCTTCAAGTTCGATTAGCAAAAAGTTTGGAAAGAAAGTTATTTGTCCAAGTTGCGAAGGGAAACGTCTTAAAAAAGAATCACTTTTCTTTCGTATCGATGAAAAAAATATTGGTGAAGTTGCGGAAATGGATCTTCAATCGTTACAAAAATGGATTGAAAATGCACCAGTTTCGATGACGTCGAATCAACAACAAATTGCGCACGAGATCCTGAAAGAAATTTATACGCGTTTATCCTTTTTATTGGATGTAGGATTGGATTATTTGAGCCTTAATCGTTCTTCTAGAACACTTTCTGGAGGCGAGGCACAGCGAATTCGTTTGGCAACGCAAATTGGTTCTCAATTGGTGAATGTGTTGTATATTTTAGATGAGCCAAGTATTGGTTTGCATCAACGCGATAATGTCAGATTGATAGATTCGTTAAAGAAATTACGCGATATCGGAAATTCAGTTTTGGTTGTAGAACATGATAAAGACATGATTTTGGAATCAGATTATGTGGTTGATGTTGGACCAAAAGCAGGAAAAAATGGTGGTCAAATTGTTTGGGAAGGTGAACCAGAACAAATGTTAAAATCAAATACATTAACATCAAAATACTTAAACAATCAGTTACAAATCGAAGTTCCAAAAGAACGAAGAAAAGGTAATGGATTAGAATTGAAACTTTTTGGAGCATCTGGAAACAACCTGAAAAATGTAAATCTTACCATTCCTTTAGGAGAGTTGGTTGTAGTTTCGGGTGTTTCAGGTTCTGGAAAATCAACGTTGATTAATGAAACATTGTACAGAATTCTGAATCAACATTTTTTTAGAGCAGAAAAAGATCCGATGCCTTATAAAAAAATCGAAGGTTTAGAACATTTGGATAAAGTAATCGAAGTGGATCAATCGCCAATTGGTCGTACTCCTCGTTCTAATCCTGCAACTTATACGGGAATTTTCTCTGATATTCGTACGTTGTTTACAAATTTACCTGAAGCCAAAATTAGAGGTTACAAGCCTGGACGTTTTTCATTTAATGTAAAAGGTGGACGTTGTGAAACTTGTCAGGGAGCAGGTTTGCGTGTGATTGAAATGAATTTTTTACCAGATATTCATGTCGAATGTGAAACATGTAATGGTAAACGTTTTAACCGCGAAACGTTGGAGGTTCGCTACAAAGGAAAATCGATTTCGGATGTGTTAGAAATGACGGTAAATGAAGCGGTAGAATTCTTTGAAGCGATTCCGAAAATATATCGTTATGTCAAAATGTTGCAAGATGTAGGTTTGGGTTACATCACGCTTGGTCAGCAGTCTACAACATTGAGTGGAGGAGAAGCGCAACGTGTGAAATTAGCAACAGAATTGGCAAAAAAACAGACAGGAAAAACAATTTATATTTTAGATGAACCGACAACAGGTTTGCATTTTGAAGATGTAAATGTGTTGATGAAAGTAATCAATAAAATTGTAGAATTTGGAAATACTGTTATCATTATCGAACATAATTTGGATGTGATAAAATTAGCTGATTATGTGATTGATATTGGTCCAGACGGAGGGAGTAAAGGTGGAAAAATTGTGGCAGAAGGAACGCCAGAAGAAATCATTAAGAATCCGAAAAGTGTAACAGGAAAATTCTTAAAAGACGAATTGAAATAAATAAAAAAAGTCCATCTAACAATTGTTAGATGGACTTTTTTTTATGACTTATAATCCGATTGAAACACCCATAAAAGGTTGTAATCCTGAAGAAAATATACTTTCGTTTTCTTTATATAAAACATTGTACATCACACCAGCTTGAAATCTTACTGGTCCACTCGATTGATATCCAGCTCCCAACCATAACGCAGATTCGTCCATGTCAGTTTCATAAATACTGTTGTAATATGGCGTACGATCGTTGTACTTTTGTTTTCCTGTGTAGTACATATAATTGGCTCTCAAGAAAATGTTTTCGATTGGAAAAAAGTTAATGTAAGGACCAACATTAAACAAATTTTGTTTTACATAATCATCTTTTGCATACTGATAACCTGCTGTCGCACCCAATTCTAAATTGTTTGCAACCATATATCCAACACTTGGAGAAATATTAAACCCAAAATAACTGTTATTCCCAAAAGATAGTCCCAAACCACCTCCAAAACGCCAATTATTATTAAGCGTTTGATTTTGATTAATTTGAGAAAAAGCAGTATTGCTTAGGGTTAAAGAAATGATAAATAAAAGAAACTTTTTCATAGAAATTTAATTAATTTTTAACTTTTAAAAATGGCTCTAATTGAAAAAACCACTATAAATTTGCCTTATCAAAAATAGTAATTCTGTTTTTAAGTAAACATTATTATTTATTTTAAGTTAATTCGAGTCGTTCATAGTTTTTAATTATAAAAGAATAGAAATAAGATTTGATAAATCTATAATTCATTCGTTTTCTGGTTCTATATTTGCATTAGTAAAGTTAATCAAATAGACAATATAAAATTTAATCATATGAAATTATTATCGCCAGAAAAAAAACAAAAAATCGCTGATATTTTAATTAAATTATTAGCTGATGAACATATTTTATACTTAAAAACAAGAAATGCACATTGGAATGTAGAAGGTCCTGATTTTCAGACAATACATGTGTATTTTGAATCGTTATATAACGAGTTACAAATTGTTATAGATGATGTTGCAGAAAAAATTCGTCAAAAAGATGTTTATGCACCAGCAACTATGGCAGAGTATTTGCAGTTAGCTCATTTATCAGAAACAAGAAAAACAGAAAACAAAGATAGTTTAAGTTTTATTGCTGATTTACTACACGATCACGAAGTTATTATTAACTTTTTGGCGCAGGCTGTAGTAGAAATTGATGAGTTTCATGATATATCAACTTCGGATTTCTTAGTTGGTTTATTAGAACAACATCAAAAAACTGCTTGGATGCTTAGATCGCATCTAAAATAAAGTTGAACATTATTTTACTTCATAAGTTTTTAGTGTTAATTCATATTAGTGTTAATTAGGTTGAGCCTTGGATTTATCCAAGGCTTCAGCTTTTTATGACGGTTTGTAATTAACCTCCTACTTCTTTTATTTCTGCATCAGCAGCATTTGTTTTTACAGAAGCAATTCCATTTTTAGCGCCAGATTCAGTTTCGTACGATTGGCTTGTCCCAATTACTTGTCCATTTGTTGCCTTTAAATTGAAATGCCATTTACCAGAAGCACCTTCTTTTAATTCGTATTTAGAATCATCTTGCGAATTTTTGCGAACAGATTCAATTCCGTTTTCGCAGCTTGCTTTTTGTTTATAACCTTCGCTTGCCAAAATATTTTGTCCATTTTTAGCTTTCAAACGAAAACGATATTCTCCTGCTTTGTCTTGATAAATTTCGAACATAATTTAATTTTTTATAAATATTTTATTTTGTTGATTGATATAAATTTATAAAAATTATTTGATAATTATCAATCTATAAAATATTTACAAAAAAAATCCTGAAAAATTATTTCAGGATTTCTATTTTTTTATTGAATTCTTTTTAAATCGTCAATATTATGTTTGTGCATATAAAGAGGAATGTGTTCTATAACAACGTCGTTCTTTTCTAGACCAAAAGATTTCGGAATGTTGAATTCTATTTTCTTTAATAAATAATAAACTTTTAGCGTGAAAAATTCTTTCATACTTAATTTAGTTTCAATTGAAGGAAATTTCTCAATCAAAACAAATTTCATGTCAGGATCTTGATTGTATTTTTTCAAACATGTACTCAGATATTTTAACTCTAATTCTCCATTTGCATACATATCGTTGATTACTTTTTTGATATATTGTTCTGTTTTTGGCTGAACTCTAAATCCTACATTAAATGTAATTCGATATATTTTTTGATCGACAATTGGCAATATTTTATAACTCAACGTATAGGGTTCACTATCTCGGTTAATGTTTACAAACCAATAGACATCTGCACGTTTTGGGCGTTTTGATAAAATAGATTGAATGCTATATTTTTCGATATTTTTTGGATTCGTAGATTTCGTTAAGTAAAATAAGAAAGTAGAGTATTTATTGATTGTTTTATCTTCGCTCAATTCTGTTAATACATTTGCGTAGCGCTTTATTTTAACGAATTCTAAGTTTCGTGAATTAAGGATTTTTCCGTAAAAACTACAATACATTATTACAAAGAACAACCATCCCATTAATAATGCTAAATAGCCACCATCAACAAATTTGACAACATTTGCTACGAAGAAAGAAGATTCTATCGCTACGAATATCGACAAAATTGCCACAATAAATACTTTGTTGAATTTTGTATAATAATTAAGGTAATAGGATAACAAGAAAGTCGTCATTAACATGGTAACCGTTATGGCAAGACCGTAGGCGGCTTCCATATGGGACGAATCTCGGAAATATAGAACGATAAAGACACAGCCAGCCCATAACATAAAATTGATTGTAGGAATATAAACTTGGCTTTTGTGTTCGTTTGGTTGAATAATTAATGTTCTTGGCCAGAAACCTAAGTTAATTGCTTCATTGATTAATGTAAAAGATCCTGTAATCAAAGCTTGTGATGCAATAATAGCTGCACCTGTGGCAATACAAATTCCAGGAATCAAGAACCAATCTGGCATCATTTCGTAGAAAGGATTTCTACCGTCTAACATAGGATTGTCTTGGTGCATTAACCAAGCTGCTTGTCCTAAATAGTTTGTTACTAAACAGATTTTAACATACAACCAACTAATTCTAATGTTTTTTCGTCCACAATGTCCTAAATCGGAGTATAATGCCTCAGCACCTGTTGTACATAAGAATACAGCGCCAAGAATCCAGAATCCATGAGGATAATTCATCAATAAGTTATACGCATAATAAGGATTTAATGCTTTGATAATACTTGGATGATGTACAATATGTAAAACTCCTAAGCCTAGAAGCATTGTAAACCACAAAACCATAAATGGTCCAAATATTTTTCCTACTTTATTTGTTCCAAATCGTTGGAAGAAAAATAACATCGAAAGGATAAAGATGACAATAGGTATAGTAGGTAGATTTTCGAGTCCGTTTAGCATTCGTAGTCCTTCAACAGCAGAAGAGACGGAAACGGGGGGGGTGATAATTCCATCGGCGAGCAAAGCAGAAGCTCCAATGATGGTTGGAATAATTAGGTTTTTACCTTTTTTCTTGATTAATGAATACAAAGAAAAAATTCCTCCTTCGCCATCATTATCCGCTTTTAGTGTCAACCATACATATTTGATAGAAGTCTGAAAACACAAAGTCCAAAAAACACATGATACGCCTCCGTAGACAATGCTCTCTTCAATCACGCGATTCTCGCCAATTATCGCTTTCATTACATATAAAGGACTTGTTCCAATATCACCGTAAATGATTCCAAATGCGATTAATAGCGTTGCCGCTGTTACTTTGTTCATCGTATGGTTTGATTCCATAAGCAGTATTTTAAAATTTCTACGAATGTATGCCGTTGAAAAGAGATTAAACAATCTTATTTATTTATAATATAAAACCAACATTATATTTATTTTCGATACTAAATATGACGTATTTTTACACTACTACAGTCAATTTTTTAATAATGGAATAAATTTAAGTATTATTTAATCATACTATTTATTTTATTAATCATAATTTAAAGTTACATTTCATTGATAAATAGTAAATTGAATCATTATTTGTTAAACAAAATTAAATTTTAAAACTTTGTTATGCTTGCATAATAAAAAAAGATTATATTTGTTAGACATACACTAAAATATGTTAAGAGAAGATTTAACGATAGATTATTTATTGCGTTCAACATGGTTGTCAGTTCAGAAAATGTATAATGAGCAAGCAGTTGCTTACGATTCTACAATGGTGTATGCCTTTACATTATTATCAATAGATCCGAAAGGAGGTACGCCAAGTACGTCGCTAGGACCAAAGATGGGAATAGAGCCAACAAGCTTGTCGAGAACATTAAAAAACTTAGAAGCAAGAAATTTTATCGTTCGAAAACCAAATCCAGAAGATGGGAGAAGTGTGTTGATCACTTTGACTGAAGAAGGATTAAGAATGAGAGATATTTCAAAACATTTTGTTTTGCAATTTAATGAATCAATTAATAATCACATCGAACCAGAGAAAATGCAAATTTTCTTGGAAGTGATTTATAAGATTAACCAATTAATATCGGACAAAAAAATATTTAAAAACAATTATGAGAAGACACGTTAAACACGTAACTGTATTAGGATCAGGAGTGATGGGTTCTGGTATTGCATGTCATTTTGCAAATATCGGAGTCGAAGTCTTGATGTTAGATATGGTTCCTCGCGAGCTTACACCACAAGAGCAAGCGAAAGGACTTACTTTAGAGAGTAAAGTAGTTCGTAACAGAACTGCTCAAACTCACTTAGATGCTGCTTTAAAAAGCAATCCTTCACCAATTTATGACAAAGCATTTGCTTCTCGTATAACTGTAGGGAATTTTGATGATGATTTCGAGAAGATTAAAAACTCGGATTGGGTAATAGAGGTTGTGATCGAAAGATTGGATATTAAACAATCTATTTTTGAGCGTGTAGATAACTTCCGTAAACCAGGAACTTTAGTCACTTCTAATACTTCTGGTATTCCAATTCATTTGATGGCTGAAGGTCGTTCAGATGATTTTCAGAAACATTTCTGCGGAACGCATTTCTTCAATCCGCCACGTTACTTAAAATTATTCGAAATTATCCCAACTCCTCAAACAGATAAATCTGTTGTTGAGTTTTTCCAAAACTATGCATCTTTATTTTTAGGTAAAACACCAGTTTTATGTAAAGATACGCCAGGTTTTATCGGGAATAGAGTAGGAGTTTACTCGATGGCGAAAGTGATGGAATTGGCGCAAGAAATTGGATTAACGATTGAAGAAGTTGATACTTTGACAGGTTCTATTTTGGGTCGTCCAAAAACGGGAACATTCAAATTGGGTGATTTGGTTGGTTTGGATACAGCATATAATGTAACAAAAGGTTTACAGCAAAATGCGCCAAATGACGAAATGATCCAAGGTTTGAAAGATTCAAAATTCTTGGATTTCTTAATCGAAAATAAATTCTTAGGAGATAAAGCGAAAAAAGGTTTCTATTATAAAGAAATTGATAAAGAAGGGAATACCAATCGTTTTGCCTTAAATCTTGATACGTTAGAGTATCGTCCAATGGAACGTGCAAAAGTTACAGCTGTAGAAACTGCTAAAAATGCAGGATCTATGCGTAATAAATTAGGTGTTTTATTGAAAGATTCTGGTAAGGCTGGAGAATTGATTCGCAAACATTTTGCTTCATTATTCGCTTACGTTTCTCAACGTGTTCCAGAAATTACAGATGTACTTTATCCAATTGATGACGCTTTAAAAACAGGTTACGCTTGGAAATATGGTCCATTTGAAACATGGGACTTGGTTGGGTTACAAAACGGAATTCAATTAGTAGAATCAGAAGGTTTCAAGGTTTCGGATTGGGTAAAAGAATTAGCTGCTTCAGGTGCAGATTCTTTTTATAAAATCGAAAATGGTAAGAAATTATTCTATAATCAATCATCAAAACAATTCGAATTAATTCCAGGTCAAGATGCATTTATTATTTTAGATAACATCAGAAAAACAAATGAAATCTGGTCAAACCAAGAAATATCTATTCAAGATTTAGGAGATGGAATCATCAATATTGAGTTCCGTTCTAAAATGAATTCTCTTGGAGGAGGAGTTTTACAAGGAATCAATAAAGGAATCGAGTTAGCAGAAAAAGATTATCGTGGAGTTGTAATTGGTAACCAAGGAGATAATTTCTCTGTTGGTGCTAATTTAGCCATGATTATGATGATGGCTGCAGAACAAGATTGGTGGGAATTGAATATGGCAATCAAAATGTTCCAAGATACAATGATGCGTGTTCGTTATTCATCTATTCCAGTTGTTGTTGCTCCTCACGGAATGACGCTTGGTGGAGGTTGCGAAATGTCAATGCATGCGGATAAAATTGTAGCTGCTGCCGAAACTTACATTGGTTTGGTTGAGGTTGGAGTTGGATTAATCCCAGGTGGTGGAGGTTCGAAAGAATTTGCGCGCCGTGCAACTGAATTCGCTTTAAAAGATGATGTAAAAGTAAATCATTTACGTGATAATTTCATGAATATCGCAACTGCGAAAGTGGCAACTTCAGCTTATGAAGCGAAGAATATGGGAATTATTCGTGAGCAAGATATTGTTGTAGTAAATGCCGAACGTCAAATTGCAGAAGCGAAGAAACATGCAATTATTATGGCAGAAGCAGGTTATACACAACCAATTCAACGTAAAGTAGAAGTGTTAGGAAAAGAAGCAATGGGAATGTTCTATGTTGGAACAGATTCTATGGTTGCTGGACGTTTTGCTTCGGATCATGATCGTTTAATTGCGAATAAATTAGGATATGTAATGACAGGTGGTAATTTGTCTGAATCAACTTATGTTTCAGAACAATACTTGTTAGACTTAGAGCGCGAAACATTCTTATCTCTTTGTGGAGAAAGAAAAACATTAGAGCGTATTCAGCATATGTTAAAAACAGGTAAACCGTTGCGTAATTAATATTTGTATTAAGTAAAAAGTAACATGTAAAAAGTATTTATGCATGATTTTAAAGAGTTAATCGTTTGGCAAAAAACAATGAATTTTACGAAAAGGTTTTATGAGATTACTTCAAATTATCCTAAAAGTGAGATTTATGGTTTGACCTCTCAATCAAGAAGAGCTTGCGTATCGATAGCTTCAAATATTGCAGAAGGTGCTGGTCGAAATTCGAATGCTCAATTTATTAATTTTCTCAATATAGCTTTAGGTTCGTCTTTCGAATTGGAATGTCAAATTATTTTAGCAAGAGATTTAGAATTTATTCAAGTAGAGATTTCGGATAATTTATTAAAAGATTTAAAACATATACAGAATATGTTGGTCAAATTAATTCAGAACTATAATTAAATACTTTGTACATCATACATTTTACATTGTACAATCTAATAATACTTTAAAAAAATGAAACAAGCATATATAGTTACAGGATATAGAACAGCTGTAGGAAAAGCGCCAAAAGGAACATTGCGTTTTACACGTCCAGATGAAATGGCAGCTACAGTAATCAAGCGCTTAATGCAAGATTATCCAACTTTAGATCCAACACGTATCGACGATCTAATCGTTGGATGTGCAATGCCAGAGGCAGAACAAGGATTGAATATGGCACGTCTTATCTCATTAATGGGATTAGACACAGACAAAGTTCCAGGTGTTACAGTAAATCGTTATTGTGCTTCAGGATCAGAAGCAATTGCTTTGGCGGCTGCTAAAATTAGAACAGGAATGGCAGAATGTATCATTGCTGGTGGTGCAGAATCGATGTCGTATATCCCGATGGGAGGTTACAAACCAATTCCAGAAACAGATTTAGCGAAAGATCATCCAGATTATTATTGGGGAATGGGATTAACAGCGGAAGAAGTTGCAAAAGAATTTAAAGTGTCTCGTGAGGATCAAGATTTATTTGCATTCAATTCGCATCAAAAAGCATTAAAAGCAAATGCTGAAGGAAAATTTGCATCTCAAATCGTTCCGATTGATGTTGAATTTAATTTCTTAGATGATAAAGAAAAAGTTCAAACAAAGAAAATTGATTTCAAAGTAGACGAAGGTCCACGTGCGGATACATCTATCGAAGGTTTAGCAAAATTACGTCCTGTTTTTGCGCAAGGAGGTTCAGTTACAGCAGGTAACTCTTCTCAAATGTCGGACGGAGCAGCTTTCGTTATGGTAATGTCAGAAGATATGGTGAAAGAATTAGGTCTTGAGCCAGTTGCACGCTTAGTTGCATATTCTACGGTAGGTTTAGCACCTCGTATTATGGGAATTGGACCTTTATTTGCAATTCCAAAAGCATTAGAACAAGCAGGAATGAAATTAGAAGATATTCAGTTAATCGAATTGAATGAAGCCTTCGCTTCTCAATCAGTTGCAATTATGCGCGAGTTGAATCTTAATCCTGATATCGTCAATGTAAACGGAGGTGCAATTGCTTTAGGGCATCCACTTGGATGTTCGGGTACGAAATTAACCGTGCAATTGTTACATGAAATGGAAGCGCGTAAAGCGAAATATGGAATGGTAACCATGTGTGTTGGTACAGGACAAGGAGCAGCTTCAATTTTCGAATATCTAAAATAAAATCTAATATCTAAACAACAAAAAAATATGTCTACAAATCCAAATAGATTAATCGGAGGTCAATATTTAATTAAAGATGCCTCTTATAATGATATTTTCACTTACGAAGATTTATCAGAAGAACAACAAATGATTTTGCAATCTGCAAAAGAGTTTATCGATAAAGAAGTAGTGCCTAAGAAACACCAAATTGAGAAAAAAGATTATGCGTTGATTGAAGAATTAATGCGTAAAATTGGTGAATTAGGTTTATTAGGAATTTCTGTTCCAGAAGAATATGGTGGAATGGGAATGGGATTCGTTACAACAATGTTAGTGTGTGACTATATTTCAGGAGCAACAGGTTCGTTAGCAACAGCTTTTGGAGCACATACTGGAATTGGAACAATGCCAATTTTATTGTACGGAACAGAAGAGCAAAAACAAAAATATTTACCAAAATTAGCAACAGGAGAGTGGTTTGCATCTTACTGTTTAACAGAGCCGGAAGCAGGTTCTGATGCAAATTCAGGAAAAACAAAAGCTGTTTTATCAGAAGATGGTAAAGAATATATCATCACAGGTCAAAAAATGTGGATTACAAATGCAGGTTTTGCTGATTTATTCATTGTTTTTGCACGTATTGATGATGATAAAAATATCACAGGTTTCATTGTAGAAAAAGATAAAGCTGGTGCTGGATTCTCATTAGGAGAAGAAGAAGATAAATTAGGAATTGTTTCTTCATCAACACGTCAAGTTTTCTTTAATGAAGTTCGTGTTCCGGTTGAAAATCTTTTAGGAGAAAGAGACGGAGGATTCAAAATTGCGATGAATGCCTTGAATGTTGGTCGTATCAAATTAGGAGCAGCATGTTTAGATGCGCAACGTCGTATTTTAGATTATTCGTTACAATATTCTTCAGAACGTAAACAATTCAATACATCAATCAATACATTTGGTGCGATTAAAGAGAAATTAGCTGATATGGCTGTTTCTGCGTTTACTTCAGAAGCTGGTGCGTATCGTGCAGCGAAAGATGTACAAGATGCAATCGAAGATAACATGGCAAAAGGAATGCCTCATAATGAAGCGGAATTAAAAGGTATCGAAGAGTATGCAATCGAAGCTTCTATTTTAAAAGTTTGGATTTCTGATGCTGCTCAAATTTCTGCGGATCAAGGAATTCAGATTTACGGAGGAATGGGATATTCGAAAGAAATGCCAATGGAAGCAGCTTGGAGAGATGCACGTATTTCTAGAATTTACGAAGGAACAAACGAAATCAATACCTTATTATGTGTTTCGATGTTAGTAAAACGTGCATTCAAAGGAAAATTAGATTTAATGTCTCCTGCAATGAATGTGGCGAACGAATTAATGTCTATTCCTTCTTTTGATGTTCCAGATTATTCAGAATTATTTGCGCAAGAAAAAGAAATTATTGCAAATCTTAAGAAAGCGTTCTTTATGGTTGCAGGTTCTGCTTTGCAAAAATTTGGTGCGGAATTAGAGCAACACCAACAATTGATTATTGCGGCTTCTCGTATTATGCAAGAAATTTATATGGTAGAATCGGCGATGTTACGTGCAGAAAAAATTGCAAATGTAAAAGGTGCTGATGCAGCGAAGAATGCAGAAAAATTAGTTCAATTACAATTATTCAAATCGGTAGAAATTATCAAAACAGAAGCTACTCGCGGTATCGTTTCTTTCACAGAAGGAGATGAGCAACGCATGATGTTATCTGGTTTAAGAAGATTTACACGTTACAACGAATATCCAAACGTAGTTAACTTAAAAACTGAAATTGCAGAATTGTTAATCAAAGAAAATAAATACACTTTCTAAGTATATTTTAAATACAAATTATTTAAAGCAGTCAATTTATTGACTGCTTTTTTATTTTTAATATGTTGAAATATAATTTGGTATATCATTTGATGATTCTAGAGTAAGTACTAGTCTTTATATAAGTTAGTTGAGTTTTCATGGTACTTAAGTTTTAGTAGAGAAAGGCCTCAGTTGTTCCCAATTGAGGTTTTTTTATGCCTTGAGGTTAAAGTTTATTCATTAAAAATAAGAGAGTTAAGTCGATATTTCTTAATGAAATACTTTTCGAAAGAAATGATTTGAAGTAACTTTAATTCAAATTAATAACCCAAAAACAAAGCTTATGATAATTAATGCAGCAATTCTTACGTTGACCATGTTTGCAACATTTAGTATTATGTGTCTAGTCAAATTAGATGAATTAAAAAAAATAAAATAAAACAACAAAACTCCATTTCTATAAATGGAGTTTTGTTGTTTTATAAAGTTATATTTACTTCAATTAATACATTCGAAATGAAAAAGAAGCTAATTGTTTTAACGGGAGCTGGAATTAGTGCTGAAAGTGGAATTTCTACTTTTCGAGATGCCAATGGTTTGTGGGAAAATCATGATATTATGGAAGTCGCTTCGATTGAAGGTTATCAAAGAAACCCAAAATTGGTTCAAGAATTCTATAATCAACGTCGAAAACAATTATTCGATGTTGAACCCAATACTGCGCATCATTTCTTGAAAGAGTTAGAAAATGATTTTGAAGTTGTAATTATCACTCAAAATGTAGACGATTTGCATGAAAGAGCAGGTTCTTCTAAAATAATACATTTGCATGGCGAATTGAGAAAAGCGCGAAGCGAAAAAGATGAGAATCAAATTATTGATTGGAATAAAGATATCAAACTTGGAGATTTGGCTGAAGATGGAAATCAACTTCGTCCGCATATTGTGTGGTTTGGCGAAATGGTTCCGGAAATAGAAAATGCGATTGATGAGGTTTTAAAGGCAGATATTTTGGTAATTATTGGAACATCGATGCAAGTGTATCCAGCTGCTTCGCTCAAAGATTATGCAAAAACAAATGTCCCAATTATCTATATCGATCCATCAGATACCTATACCAATTCATCTATTACGCATATCAAGAAAAAAGCAACAGAAAGTATCGAAGAATTAAAAACTATTTTGAATAATTTTTAATCTTTTACGTTTTACTGTTGATTAATTAATTTAGAGAATATGAAGTATATATTTCTACCATTATTTGTTTTTTCTATTAATGCGGCTGCACAAGAGTTAAATCCGTTTTATCAATCGATTGTCGAACAAGTGAAATACGATTCTGTGCATCAGAAATTGCAAAAATTTCAAGATTTCGGAATTAAAACTGTTGGTTCGTCAGCTCATGAAAATACATTTACATGGTTGAAATCTTATTATACAACATATGGTTATGCCACTATAGAGCAACAATCAGTTAATGTTTTTGGAAATGTTGGAAATAATTTAATCATAACTAAAATTGGAAAAAAATATCCTGATAAATTTATTATCATCGATGGTCATTATGATACATTAAATGGACCTGGAGCGAATGATAATGGATCGGGAACGGTTACTTTATTAGAAATTGCTCGATTAATCAAAGATATCGATACTGATTATTCGATCAAGTTTATTCATTTTACAGGAGAGGAGCAGGTTTAATAGGAAGTCAGACATATGTCAATCAAATTGCAGTTCCTCAGAATTTAAACATTAAAGCTGTTCTGAATATTGATGAGGTAGGAGGAGTGGCGAATAAAGTAAATTCAACAATTGTTTGTGAGCAAGATGAAAGTAATCCAACATCAAATAATGCAGCTTCTTCTGATTTGACTAATCAAATGTCGAATATTTTTCCCTTGTATACAACTCTAAAAACTGAAATTTCGAATGCTTATAGTTCCGATTATATGC
>NZ_JAOCHX010000033.1:0-35152 GCF_029843245.1 Empedobacter sp. GD03739
TTTATAACGTAAATATTCATTGATTAATAGAATCGAAAGAACAAAAACAGGAAGATCTGGCGAAGGAGTATTTAGAAAAAATAAAAAAATGAGATTAAAAATGAGTAGTTTTTTCTGCTTCAATTCAAAAACATAGAGATTGAAGATTAAAAATATACAAAAATTCAATCGATAATAAATATCTAATGTTTCGTTAATCGAAGCTTGCAAAATATGCCAGAAACTATTTTGTGCCAAAACCCATTCAAAATTGGAAAGACCTTTTACAAAACCAGCAAAGTCTAACCATTTTATTGTTGGAATATAATAACCAAAATGATCTAAAATAAAAGGATATGTAACTGCAACCAACAATCCAACAAAAGTAAAAGCATAAAAATATCGCGATATATTTTTCAGTTTCAACAAACTTACTTTCACTTCGTTTCTATGATAAATTAATGATAGAATCGCAATTGAAATTAATACTACTTCGTATGTGAAGTTTAATGGAAGAAAAAATGCGACGAAAAAACTTATCAGTCCAACTCCTATCATTCCATTTATGACTGTAAACGAAATAGTTGAATTAATTCGAGAAAAAATTTTCTGAAATAAAAATCCAAACCCTAAAAAATAGAAAAATAAGGCGATTGATAAAAAAAATTGCAAAACCATTATTTACCTAACAATCTTGAAGTTACATGATTGCTAAATGATTCAATTTCATTTGATTTTAGAAATTTAACTTTCATTGTTCCATCAAAATCTTCGACTGAAATGATTTCAATTTCATCATTCAAATGAATATTTTTTGAATTCAAATATTTCAAAAATTCATCAGAAGAACCAATGACAGCACATATTTCTACTTTGTCACCTTCTTTAAATTCGGCCAATTTTTTGTAATTGATAATTTCTATTTTTCCATTTTTATCTGGAATTGGAGAACCATGCGGATCTAATTTAGGAAAATTCAATAATTCGTCCATTTTATCGAAAAAAATTGGACTTTGAATATGTTCTATTTGCTCAGCAATTTCATGAACTTGTTCCCAACCAAATCCCATTTTATCTACCAAAAACATCTCTGTTAATCGGTGTTTTCTTACAATCAAAGAAGCTTTCAGAATTCCTTTATCAGATAACCGAAGTGGTTTATACGATTCATAAATCACCAATTCTTTTTCAGCTAATTTTTTCATCATACTGTTTACAGTAGGCATTTTTATTTCCAAATGCTTACTCAAATCCTTCACATTCACTTCTCCTTTCCCATTTTCAGAAAGATGAAATAATGCTTTTAGGTAATTTTCTTCGACCAATGAATTCATGGAAACAAATATAGTTGAAAATTAAGTAAAATTTAAAAATTCATTTTTAATAATATTTTTGTTAGATTTGTCTAACTTTTTAATTTGATTATAAATTTTACTTAACATGAAAACAACATTTTATTTATTCATCACCTTAACCTCCATTCTATCAAATGCTCAGGAACAAAAAGATTCTATTTATATGGAAGATTCTTCAGAAAATTTAGATGAGATTGTAATTACAGGAACAATGAAAGCTGTAAGAAAATCTGATAGTCCAGTTCCAATTGAAATCTATACACCAAAGTTTTTTCAAAAAAATCCAACACCTTCATTATTTGACGCTGTACAATTAATAAATGGTGTTCAACCGCAATTAAATTGTAACGTTTGCAACACAGGTGATATTCATATTAACGGAATGGAAGGTTCATATACCATGATTTTAATTGATGGAATGCCAATTGTTTCTTCTCTATCTACAGTTTATGGTTTGAGCGGAATTCCGAATTCTTTGGTTGAACGAATAGAAGTCGTAAAAGGGCCAGCATCTTCCCTTTATGGAACAGAAGCTATGGGAGGTATAATTAATGTAATTACCAAATCTCCTAAATCTGCTCCAAAATTATCTTTGGATGCTTTTACAACTTCTTGGTTGGAAACCAATCTTGATGGTGGATACAAATATAATTTAGGAGAAAAGGTAAATGGTTTATTTGGCTTTAATTACTTTAAATATGGAAATAAGAAAGATAAAAATAACGACGGTTTTACAGATGTAACATTACAAGATCGCATCACATTATTCAATAAATTTGATTTTGAACGTCAAGAAAATAGAACAGCATCGGTTGCTTTACGTTATTTATATGAAGATAGATGGGGAGGTCAAATGAATTGGAAAAGAAAACTTCACAGAGGAAGCGACGAAGTTTATGCTGAAAGCATTATGACAAATCGTTTTGAAGCGATAGGAATGTATCAATTACCTCTAAAAGAGAAAATAATGACTCAATTTTCTTATAATTTTCATCAACAGAATTCATTTTATGGTCCAGAATCGTATCAAGGAAAACAACAAGTTGTTTTTGCTCAAGCTTATTGGGATAAAATAATTGGACAACATAGTTTACTTTTAGGAACTTCATTCAAGTATACTTATTACGATGATAACACAAGAGGGACTGGAGAATATGATGAAGATAATAATCTAATTAAGAATAACCCTATGAATACACCAATTCCTGGTATTTTTGTACAAGACGAATGGACATTAAACTCTGAAAATAAATTATTACTTGGTTATCGATTTGATTATGATAAAACACATAAAGGAATACATTCTCCAAGAGTAGCTTATAAATTTTCACCTTCATCTCATCATACTTTAAGAGCAAGTTTTGGTACAGGATTTCGTGTTGTAAATGTTTTCACAGAAGATCATCGTGCATTAACTGGAGCTAGACAAGTAGTTTTTGAAAATGAATTAAAACCTGAAAAATCATATAATGGAAATATTAATTATGTGTTCAAACTACCAACTTCTTTTGCAGCTCTAAATTTTGATTTCACAACATTCTATTCTTATTTCACAAACAAAATTATTGCTGATACAGATACTGACGAAACAAAGATTATCTATGACAATTTAGATGGACACGCAATATCTCAAGGAGTTTCTTTAAATATAGATGCAACATTTGACTTTCCTCTAAAAATAATGCTTGGCGCAACCTATATGGATGTATACAAAAAAGAAAATGGCGAAAAAGAAGTTCAATATCACGCACCGAAATGGTCTGGAAATTTCTTAGCAAGTTATGCATTCAAAAAAGGTTTTACTATTGATTTAACCGCCAATTATAATGACAAAATGAAATTACCTCGCGTAGAAAATGATTATCGACCTGAATATTCAAAGCCAACTTTTATTGCCAATATTCAATTGAGTAAATCATTCAAAAATAATATTGAAATCTATGGTGGAGTAAAAAATATTTTTAATGTTTTACCAAAAGGCGATGTTATTGCTCGTTGGTGGGATCCATTCGGAGAACCAGGAAATGGCATTACTCCTCCTAAAGGAAGAAACGATGTTATTTTTGAGCCAAATGATTACAGCTATACACCTATGCAGGGAACAAGAGGTTTTATAGGTGTCCGATACAATTTACGTTAATGAAAATCTGGTACTTCATATTCATTTTATCATCATTGAATCTCCAAGCACAGATTTCATTAGAAAAATTTAATTCAATTTTTAATGAAAATCCTAAACCAATTCTGCTTTATTTTTCAACCAATTGGTGTAGTTACTGTATGATTCAAAAGAAACAATTAGAAAAAGATGATGAATTACTTCAAATTCTAAATAATGACATTTATTTTATTGAATTTGATGCAGAAACAAATGAATCTATTATTTTTTTAAACAAAAAATATGAACCTAAATCGAATAAAAAAACTCATCCATTTTTGGAAGAATTTATTGATAAAAACGAACAAATTAGTTATCCATATTGGGTTTTAATCTCAAAAGATTTTAAAATTGAAATGACTTATGCTGGATTAATTAAAAATAAACCACTAAAACTTTTATTGAAAAAGTATTTACAAAAACCTTAATTTTTAGATTTACAAATAAAAGCCTCAATGTTAATTGAGGCTTTTTAATCACAAAAATTTACTCAAACGCAATTATCGAAAGTTTTGGATTTTCAATAATCTCTTTTTGTTTGAGCTTTTCTATATCAATCACACCAACAATGTGATTGTAATTTTTACTTTGATAACGCTCTTCTATTTCATCAAAAATGTTTGAAACATCATCTGCTTGATTCTCAAAACCGATATAAATTCTCTTTTTTCCTGTTTGATTAAAAACTCCTTCTTCTTTGTTTTCATATTTTCGAATCGAATATTGATAATCATATTTCAACGCAGAAATATCACTCAAAACAGCCGAAGAAGTTGGGAAACGCCCTGCTCCTTTTCCATATAAAAATTGCTCATCTGAAAGCGAACTTCCAATCAAAACTCCATTATATTCGTTATTCACAAGCGCAATTGTTTTATTTAATTCAACAAAAGTTGGCAAAACTGTTGATGTAATTTCACCCGTTTGATGATTAATTTTAGAATTCGCAATCAACTTTATTGTATAATTTTTTTCTTTTGCGTATTTAAAATCTTCAACTTTCAATGAAGTAATTCCTTTTCGAATAACTTGATCAACATCAATCTTTTTACCGAAAGCATGCAACGTAATAATTGCTAATTTACTCGACGCATCAAAACCTTCTACATCAGCCGTTGGATCAGCTTCTGCAAAACCACTTTCTTGCGCTGCTTTTAAGGCATCTTGATACGACTCATTTTCATTCGCCATTTTCGTCAAAATGTAATTTGTTGTCCCATTTACAATTCCAGATACATAATTCAATAAATCGTTATCAAAATATTCTTCTAGATTTCTAATAATCGGAACTGATCCACAAACAGATGCTTCATAAAGAAAAGAAACATTATTTTTTGCTTGCAAATCCAATAATTCTTTGTGATGATCGGCAATCAATTTTTTATTTGCACTTACCACATGTTTTCCTTTATTGAACGCTTTTATAATGATATCATGCGCCGCATCAGCATCCGAAATTAACTCAACAACAACATTTATTTCATCATCATTTAAAATATCATCCGCATTAGTCGAAAATAATTCAGACGGAGCATTTCTAGGTTTAGAATTATCTTTAATCACAATTTTTTTAATTGCAGCATTCAATTGTGGTTTTTCTTCCAATACCTTGTAAATTCCTTCTCCTACAACTCCAAATCCGAACAATCCGATATTTATTTTTTTCATTTATTTGTTTTGTTTTTAATTATTTACCAAAGAAAAGTGAAGAAAAAAAATGGTTCAATCGCATAAAAACAATTGAACCATTTTGAATAAAGAATATTATTGAAGATTGGTTTACAGTAGTTTTTATTCATCTTTCCTATAAGGATGGATTTAGCACCTTGATTCATTAATCAGGTTGCTAAAGTTTCTTTGGGCCATTTCCCTCCACTTTTCTTGATAAAATGTAAATTTTAATGAACTATTTCTGAGGACAAATTTAGGCGAAAGAATTCTATATATCCAAATTAATTTCATTTCTTTAATTTAATATTTTCCGTAATTATAGATAAAAATACACAAATAATGAATTTTATTCTATAAATATTTATAGACAAAAATAATTTTCTAAAAAATACAATTAAAAGAAAAAACAAATCTTAATAATTTTTAATAAAACCCTATTTTTATTAAAAATATTCTAAAAACTACAATTTTCAATAACTAATTAAAATATTATTTCTTTAAAATAGTAATTTTAAAGAAATATTTTCTAAAATAAATTTCAAAAATGACCTATTAGAGATTTTGAACTATTTCAAACAAAAATTATTTCTATGAACCAAGTTTCGAACTCGTTTTTTTCAATCTTGATTTTTTTATTCTCAATACTTTAAATAATTTTGCACATAGCTTTATAAAGAAAGATGGAGGGAATAGGCCCGTTGAAATCTTAGCAACCCAAAGTATAGTTGGGTGCTAAATCCTACTCAAATAGAGAAAGATAAGGACTTACCTCACACTTCTTCCCATAAGGCTTTTAAAATATTTAGAATGAAATTAGACGATATACTAAAAGAGCGTATTGTTATTTTAGATGGTGCAATGGGAACGATGATCCAAAAGCACAATTTACAAGAAGAAGATTATCGTGGAGAACGATTCAAGGATTTTCATACTTCTTTAAAAGGAAATAACGATTTATTGGTTTTAACCCAACCTCAAATCATAAAAGATATTCACCGAGAATATTTGGCTGCTGGTGCAGATTTAATCGAAACAAATACGTTCAATGCCAATATTATTTCTATGGTTGATTATGATATGGTTGATTTGGTTGATGAATTAAATTACGAAGCCGTTCGCTTAGCAAAAGAAGCTTGTGAAGAGTTTTCTACCCCAGATAAACCTCGTTTTGTAGTTGGATCTTTAGGTCCAACCAACAAGACAGCCTCTATTTCGCCACAAGTAAATGACCCTAGTTATCGCGATGTGGATTTTGATTTATTGGCAAATGTATATTATCGTCAAGCAAAAACAATGTTAGAAGCTGGTGCAGATATTTTACTTGTCGAAACTATTTTTGATACTTTAAATGCAAAAGCAGCATTTTATGGAATTCAAGATGCGATAGAAAAAACAGGAATCAACGTTCCTCTAATGGCTTCTGGTACAATAACAGATAAATCTGGACGTACACTTTCTGGACAAACAACAGAAGCTTTCTTGATTTCATTAGAACATATTGATTTAATTTCAGTTGGGTTAAATTGTGCTTTAGGTGCAACAGATTTGATTCCATATTTAGAAGTATTAGCCGAAAAAGCACCATTTTATGTCAGCGCATACCCAAATGCTGGTTTACCAAACGCTTTCGGTGGATACGATGAAACTCCTGAAATGATGCGAGATTTTATCAAACCTTTCTTAGATAAAAAATTGGTTAATATTTTGGGTGGATGTTGTGGAACTACACCAGATCATATCAAATTGATGGCAGATTTAGCAAAAGAATACGAACCTCGAAAAATTAGTGAACAATGTCAGGCGTAAAAATTCAACTTTCTGGATTAGAACCTTTAATTGTACGAGAAAATTCAAACTTTGTAAACGTTGGCGAACGTACAAATGTAACTGGTTCTAAAAAATTCTTGCGATTAATCAAAGAAGAAAAATTTGAAGAAGCACTTCAGGTTGCACGTGACCAAGTGGATGGTGGCGCGCAAATTATCGATATCAATATGGATGAAGGTATGCTTGATGGTGTAGCTTCTATGGTAAAATATTTGCGTTTGATTGCTTCTGAACCTGATATTTCGAAAGTTCCAATTATGATTGATTCTTCGAAATGGGAAATTATTGAAGCTGGTCTAAAAAATGTTCAAGGTAAAGCGATTGTCAACTCAATTTCTTTAAAAGAGGGAGAAGAATTATTTATCGAACATGCGAAGAAAATTAAACGTTACGGTGCTGCAACAGTGGTTATGGCGTTTGATGAGAAAGGTCAAGCGGATAATTATGAACGTCGAATCGAAATCGTAAAACGTTCGTATGATATTTTGGTAAATCAAGTAAATTTCAATCCAAGAGATATCATTTTTGATGTGAATATTTTCCCAGTTGCAACAGGAATGGAAGAACATCGCCGTAATGCCATCGATTTTTTTGATGCAACAAAATGGATCAAAGAAAATCTTCCACATGCGTTAGTTTCGGGTGGAGTTTCGAATGTTTCGTTTTCCTTCCGTGGAAACAATGCGGTTCGTGAAGCGATGCACACGGCGTTTTTATATCACGCCATCAAACACGGAATGGATATGGGAATCGTCAATCCAGAAATGATTGAGATTTACGATGATATTCCAAAAGATTTATTAGAGCACGTTGAAGATGTTTTATTGGATCGACGTGACGATGCAACAGAGCGTTTGATTGATTTTGCCGAACATCTAAAAGGTGTTACAAAAGAGAAAAAGAAAGATGATACTTGGCGCGAATTACCTTTGGAAAAGCGTATTGAAATTTCTTTAGTAAAAGGAATTACAGAATTTATTGACGAAGATACTGCAGAAGCTTTGGAAAAAATTGGTTCTCCATTACGTGTTATTGAAGGTCCTTTGATGGACGGAATGAATGTCGTTGGAGATCTTTTCGGAAGTGGTAAAATGTTCTTACCGCAGGTAGTGAAATCGGCTCGCGTAATGAAAAAATCTGTTGCTTATTTAACGCCATTTTTAGAGGAAGAAAAACTTAGAAATAAAACAGACAAAGAGCCTTCTAAGATCTTGATGGCAACTGTAAAAGGTGATGTTCACGATATCGGAAAAAATATTGTTTCAGTCGTTTTAAGCTGTAATGGTTTCGAGATTATCGATTTAGGCGTAATGGTTTCTTCTGAAACAATTTTAGACGAAGCGCAAAAAAATAATGTCGATGTGATTGGTCTTTCTGGATTGATTACTCCATCTTTAGATGAAATGGTGCATGTTGCCAGAGAAATGAAACGCCTTAATCTTGATATTCCATTGATGATTGGTGGCGCAACAACTTCTAAAGCGCATACAGCTGTAAAAATTGCACCAGAATATGACAAAGCAATTCATGTTTTAGATGCTTCGCGTTCGGTTACGATTTGTCAAAAATTGATTGGAAATCAACAGGCGGAATTGCTAACAGAAACTACTACTGATTATACAAAAATTAGAGAAGGTTTCTTGAATCGCGCTGTATCAAAGGAATATCTATCGATTGAAGATGCTCGAAAAAACAAATTAAAAGTTGATTTTGAAGAAAATAAACCTTTTAAACCAAATAAATTAGGTGTTTTTACACATCAAACAACAGTTTCTGAATTAAGAGATTTTATCGATTGGACGCCATTTTTCAAAACATGGGATTTACATGGTAAATTTCCTGCGATTTTAGATGATGAAATTGTCGGAACAAATGCCAAAGAACTATATGTAGATGCTTTGTCAATGTTAAATAAAATTGAAGCTGAAAATTTAGCTAAACCGAAGGCTGTTTTTGGACTTTTCAAAGCGAATACGGTAAACGATGATACGATTGAATTGTTTGATGAAAATGATAACAAAATCGAGGAATTTTATACACTTCGTCAACAAGCGAAAAAATCGAAAAAACAACCAAATATTTCAATTGCTGATTTTATTGCGCCGAAAGATTCAGCAATTCAAGATTATATCGGTGCATTTGCTGTAACTGCTGGTCAAGAAATTGAAGAAGTTGCTAAAGCTTACGAAACAAATTTAGATGATTACAATTCGATTATGGTGAAAGCAATTGCCGATCGTCTAGCTGAAGCTTATGCAGAATATTTGCACAAATATGTTCGTACAGAAGTTTGGGGTTATGCGAAAGATGAAACTTTATCAAATGACGAATTAATTTCAGAAAAATATAAAGGAATTCGCCCTGCTCCTGGTTATCCTGCATGTCCTGACCATTTAGAAAAAGAAACAATTTTCAAAATTTTGGATGTAGAGAAAAATGCAGGGATTGAGTTAACAAGTTCGTTGGCGATGTATCCAGTTTCATCTGTTTCGGGTTATTATTTTGGAAATCCAGAAGCAAAATATTTCGGAGTTGGTAAAATAAAAATGGATCAGGTTGAAGATTTTGCGAAACGTAAAAATATAGAACTTGATAAAGCTGAACGTTGGTTGAGTCCTAATTTGGCGTAAAAGCGTTAAGTAAAAATAAAATTTATCATTCAAAATGAGCATTTCGAAATAAAGAATCTCAGATTCCTCGACAAGCTCGGAATGACAACGAACGTAGAACAAAATAAAAAAATGCGTTAGGGATTGTAGTGAAAATCCTTTTTTGTTGATTGGACGAAGTCGAAATTAACAAAAAAGATTGTAACGAAAAGCCCGCCCGAAGGAAACGCCCATATAAAAGAAAATATATAATCGAAATTCGAGATTCGAACTTCGCTAAACGATAAAATAAAGAATGAAAGTTACCGAACATATAGAACGCGCAAACGGAAAACCATTATTTTCTGTAGAGATTTTACCGCCTTTGAAAGGACAAGATGTCAATGCGACGTTCAAAACTTTAGACCCGTTAGTTGAGTTAAATCCAGCTTTTATCGATGTAACTTATCATCGTCAAGAGTATATTTACAAACAGAAAGAAAATGGGTTATTGAAACGTTATCAGGTACGAAAACGTCCTGGTACAGTTGCGATTTGTGCTGCGATACAGAATCATTATAAGATAGACGCAATTCCGCATTTGATTTGTGGTGGATTTACAAAAGAAGATACAGAAGATGCGTTAATTGATTTGAATTTCTTGGGAATTGACAATCTTTTGGTTTTACGTGGAGATCCTATAAAATCGGAAAAATCTTTTGTTCCTGAAGTTGGTGGACATGCAAATGCTTCGGAATTGATTGAGCAAATTACTGCTTTGAATACAGGAAATTATCTAGACGACGAACTACAAGAATCGCATGCAATGGATTTTTGTATTGGTGTAGCGGGTTATCCTGAGAAGCATTTCGAATCACCAAATCTTGCAATGGATTTGTATTATTTGAAAAAGAAAGTGGAATTGGGAGCTGATTATATCGTGACGCAAATGTTTTTTGATAATCAGAAATATTTTGATTTCGTTAAAAAATGTCGCGAAATGGATATTAATATTCCGATTATTCCAGGTATAAAACCTTTGACAACTTTCAATCAACTAACGTCGATTCCACAAAATTTCTATTTGGACTTACCAGAAGCTTTGGCAATGGAAGTTTTGAAGTCGAAAGATAAGGAACGAATCAAGGAAATCGGAATTGAATGGTGTATTCAACAATGTAAAGAGTTGATCGATTTTGGTGTTCCTGGATTACATTTTTATACAATGAGTAATTCTATAAATACAAAAAGAATCGCTGAGACAGTTTATTAAAATAACAATAGTTGGTTGTTTATCTTTTCACAAATAAACAACCAAAATTATTAATTAAATTAATACGTAAAAATTAATCCATAGAAAAATTGTTTTTCCCCCTTATAGTCTTATAACTCATCATTACAGCGATAAGCGAAATAATTGTAACCGAGAAACTGATGTTCAAGATAAAATCCGCATGATCTACATTTAACATTTTTAAAAAGACAGAAACAAGAAGTAAAATACTACTTACAAGGAAGAACTTAATTGTGTTCTTAAAAATCAATTTATTCATATTGTGTTAAATTTTGGTTAAATAAAAATAAATAAAAAATTATATAATCCAAATTTTTTTTGACTTATTCAATATTAAATTTTAAATAACAAACGTTAGTAAAACTTTATTTATCTGCACATTACATTAACTGAATTAAATCTAAATTCCTTATTTTTGATCATATAAAACTATAAATGGATCTTTTTAACGATTTATTTGACGGACAACAAAATCTGCTTCCAAAAGATGGAACGGTAAATTATTTTGGGCAAATTATGACCGATGAAAAAGCGCATCATTATTATTCTGTTTTATTAAATGAAATTGAATGGAAAAACGATCAAGCGATAATATTTGGAAAATTGATAGAAACTAAACGAAAAATTGCTTGGTACGGAGATTTTCCATTTGCGTATACCTATTCCAAAATCACGAAAACAGCTTTGCCTTGGACTGATACTTTACTTGAATTAAAAAAATTAGCTGAGGAAAAAACTGGCGAAAATTATAATTCTTGTTTGGTAAATTTATATCACGATGGTTCCGAAGGAATGGCTTGGCACAGTGATGGTGAAAAACAATTGAAACGTCATGGCGCAATTGCGTCGCTTAGTTTTGGTGCTGAACGTAAATTTGGTTTTAAACACAAAGAAACCAAAGAAGTAATTGCTTTAAATCTTGCAAGTGGAAGTTTATTGGTAATGAAAAATGAAACGCAGGATTATTGGCTACATCGCTTACCTCCTACTAAAAAAGTAAATTCGCCACGAATTAATCTAACATTCAGAACAATAGATTTGGAGCAATAATTATTTTTGCTTGGAGATTTCAGCTTTATAAAAAGTCAAACTTTGTTGATTAAATTTATTCAGAAATACATCATTAAAATCATTCAAAGAAATAACATCCAAATCAATTTTAGTTTTTAGCGTTGGTAAAGCAATCACTTTATTTGATGATTTATCCAAACTATTCCATTTCGCAATAAACTCTTTTGTAGCTGTAATAAAAGTTGATTCGCCATTTTCTTTCGAATAATCATCCGAAACTATTGAACGTTTTATGGCAGATAATTCAATCTTTTTTGTCTGACGATTGTATCGAAAATAAGATGTAAACAAAACATCTCCTATTTTATTGATAATCTTGAAACCTTTCTTTGTTTCCTCAATCTTCGTATTACGATCCAATTCATTAAAAGCTAAACTACTCTGCTTTTTATATTCAGTATCAGAAAGTAAAAACTCTATTTTATTCGTTTCAAAATTAATCGAAACCTTGTCAAACTTTCCATCTCCATCCAAATCTTTCACAATCGATTGTTTGGCAAAAGTTAGTAAACTCATGCTCAAAAATAACGATATGAAAAATGTTAATCTCATCAGAAAGTATAATCTCTTAAATTTTATTTAAAGATACCACAAAAAAAGCTCCAAAAAGGAGCTTTAACTATTTAATAACAGGATTTATATCCAAAATATTTTCTTTTCGATATTTTTCGATAAAATCATCTGTAAAATTTTCGCTTCCTAACAATTTATTTTCTTGTAAAACCTTTTTAATATCAAGCTTTTTATAAGCTTGTAACATCGGTTCAGAAATCGCTTTATACGTAAAATGCCACGGTTCATATTTGAATCCTTTTCTCGCTGAATTATCCGTGTACACCAAATAAAAACCATATTTAGATGCATTTTCATCTAACCAAAGTTTAAATTTATGCATTGATCCTCCTTCGTTAAAATGTTTCTCATTCAACGGATCTGCTGGTATTCCGCGCGTTCCGTCTATAATATCCAAATCAGTTCCCCAATGGTGACGAGAAGTTCCTGGAATGGTAGAATATTCAATAATCTTTTCGATGTTTTCTTTCGCTGCAATTTTCTTCGCTTGATTTGCTTTATACTTGCGCTCCCAAATTCCGTTTTGATACGTATAATTTCTATAGCTCGAAATCACTTGTATTTTAAAACCTGCTTTTTGTGCATCAGCTTTCATTAATTCAAATTGTTTTGCAACTTCTGGCAACAATTTATACCCATTTCCAACCATCGTAGGGTTGCCTTTACCAATCAATTCAGCCGTTGTAAAAGTAGGTAAAATAGTATCTGTTTCTTCTGGAGTTTGATCGCTGTTACCGAAAGCACAACCAGCATTTAGCATAAAAGCAAGTAAAATTAAATAAGAAAATTTCATAATATTAAATTGAGACATTATGGTAAGTATTAGATTTTGGTTTATTTTTATCAAAATTAAAGAATAAAAGTGGAGATTGTTATAATAATCGTATTGATTTTATTGAACGGAATTTTTTCCATGTCAGAAATGGCACTTGTTTCGTCAAGAAAATTCAAATTAGAAAATCAAATGAAGAAAGGAAGTTCTGGTGCTAAAACGGCTTTAGAACTTGCTGAGAATCCGAACAAATTTTTATCAACCGTACAAATCGGAATTACCCTTATTGGTATCTTATTAGGGGTTTTCTCGGGTGATAAACTAACTGCAAATTTAACAGAATTTTTAACATCTATTTCTTTCATTGCACCTTACGCCAAAACACTTTCTCCAATTATTATGGTAGTAATCATCACTTATTTTTCGATTGTATTTGGCGAATTATTACCAAAACGTTTGGGAATGAAATTTCCTGAAATGGTTTCTACTATTGTTTCGAAACCGATGAAATGGTTATCTATCATCACTTCTCCATTCGTTTGGTTGTTAACAGTTACCAATAATTTTTTCTTAAAATTGTTTGGTATTAAAGACGATAGCAGCGAAGTTGTTTCGGAAGAAGAAATTAAAAATATCATCAAAGAAAGTACAGAAGGTGGTGAAATTCAGGAAAAAGAACACGAAATCTTAGAACGTGTTTTCGAGCTTGGAGATCGTCGTGTGAACACGTTAGCAACGCATCGTTCGGAAATTGCTTCATTAGATATTTCGGATGATTATGAGAAAGCACGTGCAAAAGTTAAGAAAAATAAATATTCAGCCTACCCTGTTACGAAGAACAATAAACTGGACGAAATCGTTGGTATCTTGAAACTAAAAGATATGTTTGGTGTAAGTAAGGAAGATTTTAGCCTGAAAAAATTTATACACAAACCTATTTTTGTCAATGAAAATTCGTTTAGTTATCCTTTGTTGGTAATGTTACAGAATTCACAAGCACATTTTGCCATTATTTTAGACGAATATGGTACGACGGCTGGAATTGTAACAATAAACGATATTTTGGACGAATTGGTTGGTGATACACCAGAGAACCAAGACGAAGATTACGAAATCGTAGAACGTGAAGATGGTACATGGTTGATCGATGGGCAATTTTCGATCTATGAATTCGAGAAGTTTTTTGAGATTGATATCGACGAAGACATCGAAAATAGATATGTTACCGTTGCTGGAATTTTCTTAGATAAATACGAAACCATTCCAAATGTTGGGGATAAGGTAGAAGTAGAAGATTTGACACTAGAAATTGTAGACAAAGACGGTAATCGTATTGATAAAATATTGGCATATCGTAAGAAATAAAAAACTCAACCAAATGGTTGAGTTTTTTATTAACTCACTAATTTATTTTTTGAGCAGTAATATAATTTTCTCCATTAGCACTAATCCCTAGACCAGTAAATAGATTTATAGCGATGCTGTCTGGGTAGTGGTATTTGAATTATTCTAATTAGAATATTTTCTAGAACCTTGTCAAAATGTTGTAATTTGTTGTTTCTCTTGTCCCTTCACCTATTATATTAATTCAATAACTGAAAAGGCTGTTTTATAATAAATTATAAAACAGCCTTTTATTAAATTACTAAATATTAAATCTTCCTAATGTCCTCCTTCAGATTTAACTTCACCAAGATTTATTCCTTGTTTTTTAAGAATTTTAGGCGTTGCAATTGCATAAAATACAAGATACACAAAACATAAAATACAAACAATATAACTAGAATGAACAGTTGATAAATCTGCAATATACCCTTGGAATATACTTACTAATCCTCCTCCCATAATCATCATAATTAAGAAGTTACTTCCTTGCGAAGTGTTTTTTCCTAAGCCATTAATTGCTAATGCAAAAATACAAGGCCATAATGTACTACAAAACAAACCAACACTTGTAATAGAATAAATAGAGACTAAACCAGTTGTATTCATTCCGATTAATAATGCTACAATTCCAATAATTGAGAAAGTTAATAACATTTTAGCAGGGTTTCCATTTGTCCATAAAGAAGCTAAAATCATTATTAAAATAATTACACTATATAGATAAAATGGTTTCAAATCATGCCCTGCAATGTAATTAACTAATAAGAAAATCCCAAAAGCTAAATAAGGTGCTATAAATTTAAGAGCCAATGTTTTTGTCTTATCTAAACCAAATGCTTCTGCTGCACCACCCCAACGACCAATCATCATACTTGCCCAATATAACGAAACATATGGTGTTACTCCTTGTATATCGAACCCTAATTCATTGTGCATATATGCTGGTAAATTACTTACAGTAGAAACTTCTACACCTACATATAAGAAGATCGCAAGCATTCCTAATAATAATTGAGGATATTTTAAGGCTGATGATTTATCATTTTTTGAAGTTGCAATCGCACTATCCTCTTCTTGTTCTGGATGATTTGGTAAAGACGAAAATTTCAAGAAAATAGCAACAGCTAAAAAAGCAACACCCAAACACAAATATGGAATTTTAACTGCTTCTATACTCAAAGTTGTTTCTCCTTCTCCTCCTGCACCAAAAATTGCATAAGCAACAATTAAAGGTCCAATTGTAGTTCCTAAGTTATTAATACCTCCAGCTAATGTTAAACGTTGAGATCCAGTACTTGCATCTCCTAAAGCAATTGCAAGCGGATTAGCAACAGTTTGTTGCAACGAAAAACCTAGACCTACAGTAAACAAACCTGTTAACATTAAAGGAAATGATCCTGTATTGGCTGCTGGAATAAAAAAAAGCGTTCCAATAGCTGATAAAAGAAGTCCAAAAGATAATGAATTCTTATACCCAAATTTATTGATTAAATCTTGTTTAGCTAATAATGAAACGCCCATATAAATTAAAGCTCCAACCGTATAAGCGATATAATAAGCTACTGCGACTAATTGACTTTCGGCTTGGGATAAATCAAATGATTTTTTAAAAACTGGAATTAAAATTTCATTACTTGCCGCTACGAATCCCCAAAAGAAGAATACTGTAACCAGTGGGATAAATTGACCCCAATTAGTTTTTTGTGATTGACTCATGTGTTTTGATATAATTTTTTTTTAAATATTGGTTGATGATTGCCTAAACAACCAGCTTATAAATATAGGTTATTTATAGTTTAATTTACAAATAGGTGAATGCTTAAATATTATACAGCACAAAGAAAAAAACTATATATTCAATAAATAAATATTATTTTTTTACAGATCAAATAATAATTAATAGATTATTTTTAACAAAAACATGTTAAATGTATTTAAAATTTAATTTCTCACTTTTTTATAAATCAAAAAAAAACTGTCCGATTAAGACAGTTTTCATTGTGTATTTATTCTTTATTTCACAGGAGTTTCTCTCGCAGCTTCGTATATAATCGAATCTCTTTGCTCTTGCGTCAAGTCATATTTGTAATCAAATATTGCAGATTCCCAATCTCCATATCCAACATTCGGCAATACAATAAATCGTTTTCCAAATTCAGATTTTAAAGTTTCTACAGCTGCCGCTCTTTCTTTTTCAGATTTATGATTATCAAATAAAGAAGAAAAATCTGTTAAACTATCTCCTAACAATAAAACAATGTCATAATCTTTCGAAATATTTTGACGACGTGCTTCTTTGCTACTTTCTTTACTTCTCAAAATCAAATTCTGAGCACTTTGAATTGGATAATTGTATTTTTCTAAATTTGCCAAAGTTCCAGGACGCTCTACTTCGTATCGATTTGTAACGTAAAAAATCTGAACACCTTTACTCGCTGCATACTGAAAAAACTCTTGAGAACCAGCCAAAGGAGTTGCAATTCCTTTCGACGTCCAATTTGCCCAAGTTTCTTGCGACCACGTTTTTCCTTGA
Source organism: Empedobacter sp. GD03739 (assembly GCF_029843245.1). Taxonomy (NCBI): domain Bacteria; kingdom Pseudomonadati; phylum Bacteroidota; class Flavobacteriia; order Flavobacteriales; family Weeksellaceae; genus Empedobacter; species Empedobacter sp. GD03739. The sequence goes on from NZ_JAOCHX010000033.1 coordinate 17,208, forward strand.
CGCGCCATTTCTACTGCATAGTACGAATTATCCAAAAAAGTTTCGTCAATATCCGTTACAATCGCTAAAGGTTTTGCGCCTTTTGTCGCAATTGCTTCATCCAATCTCATTTTAGCAACATTATAAGCTTGCTGGCTTAAGGCTTGATATTCAGCAGCACGTTGTTGAAAAAATGCAGCATAAATTTTACCATCAACTTGCAAACTTTTTTGCTGAACTGGTTGTTGTTCAGTAACTATTTTTGGTGTTTGACAAGCTGTTAATCCAAAAAGCATCAAGCTTCCAAGCATCAATTGTATATGTTTCATATCTCTAAATTCTGAAATGCAAAATTAAGCCTTACAATTCAAATCAAAAAATCAGATTACTGAATGTATTTAATCGATTCGAAAGTTGTTTGATGAAAATAGTTTTTGAACTGATGATGTTCTCCATTAATTTCTATATCAATTTCCAGATAATCGTTTTGATTAAAATGAATTAAATCTGTTTCGAAAAAATAAATATTTCGGATAACGTGAGAATCAGGTAAAATGGTATTTTTCAATAAAATATCATTTGTCCCCATTGCCAATTCTCCATAAAATGTAACATCAGCTTTGATTTTTTTTTGAGAAAAATTTGAATAAAAATCAGCTTCAACGATATTTATACGAACTGTTTTTTCGGTATTATTTTGAATAGAAATTAAGAATTCTAATGTATTTTTTTTCTTTGTTACCGAATCTATTTTTACTTGAAATTCTGAAATTTGTTGATTAGAATCATCAATCAAATCATCATTTTTTTCAATTTTTAAAAACGATATTTTTGGTTCTTCTTCTTTCGGAAGTGGTTTTTCAATTGGAACTGTTTTTAATTTTTTGTAAATAACAAACAGCACTAACAATACAAGTAAAATGAATAAATATTTCATTTTACAAATTTAGAAATTAAATCGTTTTTCTGATTTCGAAAAAATGATTTGTTTCGTTTTAGACAATTTTTTTTCTGAAACGAAAAGCACAAAAAGCTAAAACAAATACACTTCCTGCTACAGCAAAACTAATAGGATTTGAAGATTTAGAGCTATTTTCAGTAAAATTTGTTTGTATTAATTGACTATTTAAACCAGAAGATTGAGCAAATGAAATAGTTGTACTTGCAATGAATAGTAATAAAAATTTGAAGAGAGTTTTCATAATAATGAATTAAATAAAAAGTTTGGTTTTGATATTAAGAATCGATAAAACAAATACAATGCCTAATTTTCTTAAAATTAAATAATTTGCAATTTAGTAATGCCACTCAAATTCAATAATCAATTTTTTGGAGCATAACAATTAGGAGATAAAATATAAACTATTTATCAAAACCCTATAAACAAAATAACTCAATTCATTTTCAGAATTGAGTTATTTATTAATGATGTAAAAACTTTAATCTAGTTCTATTTTCACGAAATGATTGTCCAATAAATGATCAATTAAATCTTGCGATTTATAATCAATCGGATCTTTTATTTGTTCTTTTGCTTTTGTATGTTCTTCAATTCGATGCAAAGCTTTATAAAAGCGTCGAACTTCGTTCAGATTCTTCAAAATTAATTTTGGAGCTTCTGCTTTTTCACCATTTTCTTCTTTGCATATCATCGTAAAATAAGACGAATTACAATGTTTAATTTCACTTGTTTGGATATTTTGACTTTCTACTCGAATTCCTACGACGATTGACGTTCTTCCGACATAGTTTACCGATGCTTTTAGCGTTAATAATTCTCCTACTTCTACTGGCGTTAAGAAATCTACTCTATCCACAGACGCCGTAACACAGTATTTTCCAGAATATTTGGAAGCACATGCGAATGCAATTTGATCGAGTAGAGAAAGAATGAATCCACCGTGTATTTTTCCACTAAAATTGGAATGTGACGGAAGCATTAATTGCGAAAAAGTTACCAATGAACTTTTTACCGTTTTGTAAATCATTTTATCTATTGTTGTGTGTGTGTTCAATTTGTAGTAATTAAGTTTAGACTGTAAAATTCATCTGCAATTTCGCGATTATTAGACAAACGAGGAACTTTATTTTGTCCACCTAATTTCCCTATCGATTTCATATAATGCTGAAAACCTTCTGTTTTAACTTCAGAAACGACAAGCGGACGCAAGATATTTCCCGTAATCAAATCATCGTAATACGTATTTTGGCGACGCATTTGTGTATCTAATTCTTGATTAAAAATAGTTATATCTTGTGGTTTTTGATCAAATTCTATTAACCATTCGTGATATGGCAAACCTTCTGCTGGATTAACTTGAGGCGCAACTGTAAACTCATTTACACTCGCTGGATATTTTTCTAAAGTTTTTTGCAACGCCTGTTCCACTTCGTGACCAATTACATGCTCACCAAAAGCAGATGTATAATGTTTAATTCGACCAGAAACAACAATTCTATAAGGTTTTATCGAAGTAAAACGAACTGTGTCACCAATATTATATCCCCACAAACCTGCGTTTGTATTGAGAATTAGAACATAATCTTTTCCTACTTCAACATCTTTCAATGAAATTCGGGTTGGATTTTCATCAAAAAACTCTTCAACTGGAACAAATTCATAAAAAATTCCATTATTCAATAAAAGTAATAAATCATCATTTTTTTGAGAATCTTGATACGCAATAAACCCTTCTGAAGCTGGATATGTCTGAATACAATCTATTTTTCGACCAATTAGTTGATTCACTTTATCGCGATAAGGTTCATAATTTACACCTCCTGTTACCATTAGTTGTAAATTCTTAAAAATCGACTGAACGTTTTCTTTTTCAGAAACTTTAATCAATCGTTCAAAATACATAATCAACCAAGGCGGAATCCCAGAAATCAGCGTCATATCAGCTTTCACCGTTTCATCCACTACCCTATCCACTTTTGTTTCCCAATCTTCAATCACATTTGTTTCATAAGATGGTAAACGATTTTTTTGCAAATAATTTGGAACAAAATGTGCGCTAATTCCAGAAAGTCGACCTACTTTCAATCCATTTTTCTCTTCAAGAATTGGACTTCCTTGTAAGAAAATCATTTTTCCGTCAACAAAATTAGAATTCTTTGTTTCATTAATATAAAACAATAAAGCATTTCGAGCAGAATTTATATGAGATGGAACAGATTCTTTTGTAAGCGGAATATATTTGGCTCCAGAAGTAGTTCCTGAAGTTTTAGCTAAATAAAGAGGTTTTCCAGGCCACAGAATATCAGGTTTCCCTTCAATTACTTCATCAAAATAATGTTTCAAACCTTCATAATCATTGATTGGAATTTGCGATTTGAAATCTTCATAATTTTTGATTGATTCAAAATGATGATCAACTCCAAACTTTGTATTTTTTGCAGCAATAATCAATTCATTTAGAATTTTGTCTTGTGTTTCTAGCGGATTATTTATCCACTTTTGTTCTTTGTTGACAATGTATTTTGCAAAAATTTTCGCTAAAAAAGCTTTCATGCTGTTCCTTTAAAACATTATTATTGGTCGAATTTAAACGAATATTCTAAATAATTTAACAACAATTGCAATGATTTTTCTTAGTCAAATCACTAATTACATTAAAGCTAAAACGTTAGCTATCATTTTATAATCATCCCGTAAAAAGTCGCTTCTCTATTATTTCTATTCCACATAAAATTATCTTATTTTTTCGAAGGATACAAGATTTTTTCTAATCGAACGTTTTATTGTAGATTTGTTTTTATTCGCTATCATGAAAAAGATTGTACTGAGTATCTTCGCCGCAAGTTTTTTAATCGGCTGTTCTACGCAAAAAAATAGTTTCAAAAACCGACAATATCACAAGATGACATCGTGGTTTAATGGAGTATTCAATGCTGAGGATGAGTTAGAAAAAAAGAACACAGAACTACAAACAAATTATGTAGAAAATTACTCGAAGATTTTACCTGTTGGAATAGAATATTTTTCTGTTTCGGACTCTGCTAATTTAGGTGAATTTAATACGCCCAATTTTGGTATTGGAAGTGGAAATCGAAATAATCAAGATAAAGTAGAAAAACCTCTTGGATTTGCTGCTGTAGAGGCAAAAGCTTCGAAAGCAATCGAAAAACATTCGATGTTAATTAAAGGAAAAGAAAATAATCCTTTGATGGGTCGCGCTTATTTATTGATTGGAAAATCATTATTTTATCAAAAAAAATACTTTGAAGCGCTTGATGCTTTAAACTATGTTGTCAAAAATTTCAAAGATTCTAAATACGCGCAAGAAGCGCATGTTTACAAAACTGTTGCCGAAATAAAAGGTGGAAATTACTTTGATGGAATCGAAACTTTACAAAAACTTTACGAAAACGATCCGTATAAAAGTAAAGAATTAAAAACAATGATTGCGCGTACCTATGCTCAATTTTTAATTGATCAAAAAAAGTACGAAGAAGCACTTGATCCATTGCAAAAAGCCGAATATTTTTCTACAAATAAAGATGAACGAGTTCGAATATTTTATACGTTAGGACAAGTTTTTTCTAAATTAGGAAAACAACAAGAAGCTGGTGAAGCTTTCACGCAAGTTTATAAAATGAAGCCTGGATTTGATATGGAAATCAAATCGCAATTAGCGATTGCTGCTAATTTTGATCCAAAAATTAATAATTATGGAAATTACAAGCAAAACTTGTTGGACATCTCGAATAAAGGAATTTATGCATCGAAGAAAAACGAGTTATATTACGGAATTTCTGAAATGGCTTTTCGAGCTGACAAAATGGATGATGCTGTAGAATATGCAAAATTGAGTTTGAAGGAACCAATGTCTGATCCTTATATTCGTGGGCGCGCTTTCGAAAATTATGGTGATATAAAGTTCAAGCAAAACGATTATGTTTACGCATCGGCTTATTATGATTCGGCACAAACGAGTTATAATTTGCCAGAAGATCAAACGCGTATTCAGAAACGAAATGATGTTTTGAAAAAATTGATGGAAAAACATTATTTAGTTCAGAAAAATGATTCGATTCTAAAACTTGCTGCACTTCCAAAAGAAGATCAATCAAAATTCTTCACAGATTATATTGAAAAATTAAAGAAAAAAGAAGAAAAGCAAGCTATAGAAGAGCAAAAAGAAATGGAAACTTTTCAGTTAGAGAATAAAACAGCAAGTTTTACGACGAGTTTCAATAATGCTGATAAAGGAAAATTCTATTTCTATAATCAAAATTTAAAATCGACTGGACAGCAAGAATTCCAACGTATTTGGGGAGGAATTTCGTTGAAAGATAATTGGAGAAATTCGAATGCGATAAGTACTGTAATTGAGGACAAACAGAATGAATTGACAGGGCAAATTGCTGCTGGCGATCCAAGACGTTTTGAACTTGATTATTATTTAGATCAAATTCCAACTTCTCAGAAAGTATTGAATGAGTTGAAAGTTGTGAGAGATACAACGCAATTGTCTTTAGGTACAGGATATTTTGATATTTTCAATAATGCTGAATTAGCTGGAAAAGAATTGAAAGCCTTGGTTGCTTCGCCTCCAAAATCTGATGATGTGTTATTAAAAGCGACTTATCAATTGTATCGTATTTATAAAAATCGTGATCAAAAATTAGAAGATGAATACAAAAATGTGATTCTAACAAAGTATCCAAATACGATTTATGCAGGTTATATTCTTAATCCAGAAGTTGAATACATCACTGCTGAAACAAAAGAAGCTTTAGAAGCCTACAAAGTTGCATACACGTTGTATCAAGATAAAAAATATGATGACGTAAAGAAAAAAGTACAAGAAGTAATTGTAAAATTTCCTACTGAAATTATCATTGCTAAATTTGCTTTATTAAATGCTTATGTAATCAAACAAACTGGAAAAGATAGCGATTTTGAGCAAGCTTTAGAAATTGTAATTACGGCTTATGACGGAACCGAAGAAGCTAAGCAAGCAAAACGTTTGTTGGATAAATTGCGTAACACCAACCGAAAAACTACTGAAAATCAAAAGATTGAAGAAAACCAACCACAAATTAATGCTGTAGATAGATCACCTACACAAATCATTGAAAAAGAAATAAATCAACCGAAGAATAACAATGATGATAAAAATGTTCTTAAAAAAACTGTAAAAGAATCAAATACAGTTAGTCTTGAAGGAGGGGATACGAATTATTAAAATATAAATTAAATTAACACCATGAAAACAATTCATTACATCTTATTCTCTCTTTCCGTTTTGGTTGGAGGAAATGTAATCGCACAACAAACAAAAACTTATGACATTCCTTTGGTTGGAAATGCTTTTGAAGTCGGTCATAAAGAAGGATCATCTTCTACAGTTACAAAAGTGAATGCTTTAATTTCTCCACAAACTAAAAATGTAACAAAAACGTATTTCAAAGTTTTAGGAACTGGAAATGTTAATATTCAATTAAAGGGTGAAGCTAAAAATGACGCTCAATTAAATGTTGGTTTCAATAAAAAAACAAAAAAATACAATTGGAAATCTACTGATAAAACTATTTCTGTAGGTACATTCGCTATTTCAAAACCGGGTTATGTTTCTGTTGATTTAAGCGGATTGAAAGGCGAAATCCCTATTACAGATTTGATAGTTAGTGGAACTGCAGTAGACAACGGAATTATTTATAGCAACGATCCGCAGTACTATTATTGGGCGAGACGTGGACCTTCTTGCCATTTGGCTTACGAAATCCCTACAGAGAAAAATGTTTCATATTACTACAATGAAATCGTTGTACCAAAAGACGCTGATATAATTGGTTCTTATTATATGGCAAACGGTTTTGGAGAAGGATATTTCGGAATTCAAGCTAATTCACAAACGGAAAGACGTATTTTGTTTTCAGTTTGGAGTCCTTTCGTAACTGATGACCCAAAAAGTATTCCTGATGATGAAAAAATCGTTTTGTTAAAGAAAGGAGACAATGTGAAAACAGGAGAATTCGGTAACGAAGGTTCTGGTGGACAAAGTTATATGAAATACAATTGGAAAGCCGATACAACGTATAAATTCTTATTGAAAGGTGTTCCAAATGGTGATAATTCGACAACTTATACAGCTTGGTTTTTTATGCCAGAAACGAATAATTGGCAAATCATCGCAAGCTTTAAACGCCCTAAAACAAATACATACCTAAAAAGATTTCACTCTTTCCTAGAAAATTTTATGCCAACACAAGGTTACTTAACTAGAAAAGTAAACTTCAACAATCAATGGGTTTATGATGGAGAATGGAAAAAAGTAAATGGAGCAAAATTAACTGTTGATGCAACTTATAAAGCAAATCAACGTATTGATGCAACTGGAGGAACAACATCTACTGGATATTTCTTGAAGATGGGAGGCTTTTTTAATGAAATTGAACAACCTGGAACAGCTTTCAAGTTTGATAACAAACAAACTGCACCACAAATTGATTTTTCGAAATTACAATAATCAATATTGTATAAACTAAATAAAAAATCGGTTGGAATTATCCAACCGATTTTTTATTTACCTCAACTTCATATCACCATCTTTTATCCAGTTTTTCTTTTTCATGAAAATGTAAATTAAATATGAAATAATTGCTGGAGCAATGATTTGCAAAATTAATATTGAAGTTAAAATATATGAAGTATCATATTTAGATTTCATAGCATTGAAAGTTCCTATTTGTCCAACCAAACCACAAGAACCCATCCCCGATTCTAGAGCTGTATTTTCCATATTGAAATAAATAATTGCAATTGGACCTATAATCGCTGAAGCTAAAGTTGGTGGAATCCAAATTTTCCAATTTTTATAAATGTTCGGAACCTGTAACATACTTGTCCCTAATCCTTGTGCTAAAACACCTTTCAAACCATTATCCTTAAAACTGATTGTAGCAAATCCAATCATTTGTGCACAACAACCTATTGTTGCAGCTCCAGCTGCTGAACCGTCTAATTCTAACATTAGACACAAAGCAGCTGATGAAATTGGTAAAGTCAAAACCATACCGACAATTACAGCAATTACAACTCCCATTATCAAAGGATTAGAATCGGTTGAAAATATAATTATTTCACCAATCCATTTCATCATTTGTTGAACAGAAGGACCAATGATTTGTGCTAAGATTACTCCAACCAAAACAGTAATAATCGGTGTAATTACAATATCTATACGTGTTTCGCCTGCTACCATTTTTCCCACTTCAACCGCTACAATTGTCGCTATAAAAACACCTAAAGGTCCACCTAATTGATATGCTGCAATTCCTATAACTGCTGACGAAAATAACACCAATTGAGGTGCTCGTAAACTATAAGCAATAGCCAATGCTATCGCAGGTCCTGTCGCTTGATTCGCAACTGGCCAAACAATATCAGTTAAAAAAGAAATATCTAACTCTTCACCAATAGTTTTCAAAATTGTACCAACCAATAAAGTCGCAAATAAACCATAAGCCATTGCGCCCATTGCATCGATAAAATATCGTTTTGCAGAAATTTGTATATCTTTTTTGAGTAGGAAATTTTTCATGTTTGAAATTAAAAAAATCTATTATTTGTATAAAAAACTAATCTATTTCATTCTCTTTTTTACACCAATCAAGCATATATTCATATAAATCAGTCATATTAATTGATGGATTTTCTTTGTACTTTGCAAGCATTACTTGATTAAAATCTGTAAATTTCGCAAAACCTCTCATATTACTCATCATTCCATTCAATTCTGGCAAATATTTATCCAAATCTGTTTTGCTATAATTATCATGAACATATAATGTATAAACAGCAAAAGTCATGTATTCGTTAAAAACCTTGTAAGGTGATTCATACATATCAGTTATTGTAGGTTTCGCCCACTTTTTACGATTTGACAATGCTTCATTGATTTGTTTCACATATTTATCAGAAACAGGATTTACATAATTATGATCGATTTCAGTAAATACAACACGTGATTCTAACAATTCATTTTGCGTAGGAGTCAATTTTGAATCAAAATCTGCACGAGCAATGAACATAATAGTTTGTGTAAATCCGTTATCCTCAAAACGCGATGTAGAATGCGCTCCATAAATTAACGGCGAAAAATATACTGCGTATGAACCATAACCAAATCCGAACTTTTTATCCAACCAATTTTGCATTTTCTGAATTGGATTTAATTGATTATACCTTTGCAAAAGTTCTGTATAATACGGTTGGTTGTTCTTATAGAATACTCTAAAATTACTCACTTTTGCAAAATCTTGGAACACTTTTGCATCTTTCATCGGATCAAACGTATACCAGCCTTTTGCCATTTGACCTATGTTTCCATTATTTTTAATCTCTCCGTTTTTATCAAAATTATATGCACAAGCATTCATTTTCAAGGCATAATAATAGCGATAACTTGTATTAGAAAACATATTTCCTTTGTAATCCTCAATATACTGTAAATCTGTAATATATTTTTTAATCGTATCTATCGCAGGATGATTCAAATAAGGCTTAAAGTACTCTTTTACTTGTTTATAATATTCTGTTTTGGTGTCAAACATATTAATTTCTTTCTCAGCATCGGGATGCAAAGCCATTAAAATATTGACCAATTCACTCACTTCCGGAATCGCAACTTCAGTTTTTCCTTTATATTTATTGATATAATCTTTTGTAAAATTTACGTTAGGTGCAATTCCAATAATACGTTGATAAGCGGTATCTTTCTTATTCTGAATGATTAAAAAATCAATCGTTTCACCTTTTTTTAAATCAAAAGAAAGATTATTCTTTCCATCAGAATAAATCACTTCACTCTTTTCATTTGAAACTTCTGCCATAAAAACATCTGGCTTAATTTTAGAATTAATAGCCCAAGATTTGCTTGATATTTTACCATTTACTTTTATTTCAAGCATTTTTTCATTGGTATGTAAAACTTTTTGTGCAAAACTTGGCATTGCTAACAAGGTGAATAAAGCTACAATTACATTTTTTTTCATATTAGTTTATAAGTATTTTTAAAAGAAAACAACCCCATCAAAAGATGAGGCTGTTAAAGTATTATTAATAAAAAAATTACATATTTCTACGGTACTGTCCGCCTACTTCGAATAAGGCAGAAGTGATTTGTCCTAATGAACAAACTTTGGTTGCTTCCATCAACACTTCAAAAATATTTTGATTGTTAATAGCCGCTTGTTGTGCAGTTTCTAATGCACTTTCAGCTTGTTGTTCATTAATTTTATTCAAGTTTTCTTTAGTTTTAATTTGAAATTGTTTTTCCTCTTCTGTTGCACGAATAACCTCCGCAGGAACCACTGTTGGCGAACCTTTTGAACTTAAGAACGTATTTACACCAATAATTGGGAACGTTCCGTTGTGTTTCAATGTTTCGTAATACAATGATTCTTCCTGAATTTTAGAACGTTGATACATCGTTTCCATCGCTCCTAAAACGCCACCACGTTCTGTAATACGATCAAATTCTTGTAAAACTGCTTCTTCTACTAAATCCGTTAATTCTTCAATTATAAATGAACCTTGAATTGGATTTTCGTTCTTCGCTAAACCTAATTCTTTATTGATAATCAACTGAATAGCCATTGCACGGCGAACCGATTCTTCTGTTGGCGTTGTAATTGCTTCATCGTACGCATTAGTGTGTAACGAGTTACAGTTGTCGTAAATCGCATATAAAGCTTGCAACGTCGTACGAATATCGTTGAAATCAATTTCTTGCGCGTGTAACGATCGACCCGAAGTTTGAATGTGGTATTTCAACATTTGCGCACGTTCATTAGCTCCGTATTTATTTTTCAAGGCTTTTGCCCAAATTTTACGCGCCACACGACCAATTACTGAATATTCTGGATCGATACCATTCGAGAAGAAAAACGATAAGTTTGGCCCAAACGCATTGATATCCATTCCGCGAGATAAATAATACTCAACATACGTAAAGCCGTTTGCTAATGTAAACGCTAACTGCGTAATAGGATTCGCTCCTGCTTCTGCAATATGGTAACCCGAAATAGAAACCGAATAGAAATTACGTACATTTTGATTGATGAAATACTCTTGCACATCGCCCATTAAACGCAACGCAAATTCTGTTGAGAAAATACACGTATTTTGTGCTTGGTCTTCTTTTAAAATATCTGCCTGAACAGTTCCACGAACCTGAGCTAACGTATTTTTCTTAATTTCAGCATAAACTTCTGCAGGTAAAACCTGATCACCAGTTACACCCAAAAGCATTAACCCCAAACCATCATTTCCTTCTGGTAAATCGCCATTGTAACGAGGTCTTTCCAAACCTTTATCTTCGTAAATAGCTTTGATTTTTGCTTCAATTTCAGCTTCTAAACCATTTTCTTTGATGTATTTTTCACAATTTTGATCAATTGCGGCATTCATAAAGAAACCTAACAACATAGGCGCAGGACCGTTAATCGTCATAGAAACCGAAGTAGCTGGATGTGATAAATCGAAACCAGAATATAATTTCTTCGCATCATCTAAACAACAAATCGAAACTCCAGCATTACCAATTTTTCCGTAAATATCAGGACGATGACCTGGATCATTTCCATACAAAGTTACCGAATCAAACGCTGTAGACAAACGCTTTGCTGGCATTCCTTTCGATACATAATGGAAACGACGATTGGTACGCTCTGGTCCACCTTCACCCGCAAACATACGCGTTGGATCCTCACCTTCACGTTTAAATGGATATAATCCCGAAGTAAAAGGAAACTCACCCGGTACGTTTTCTTGTAAAACCCAACGTAAAATATCGCCCCAAGCTTCGTACTTTGGCAATGCAATTTTAGGGATTTGTAAATGCGATAAAGACTCAGAATGTGTCTGAATTTTAATTTCTTTATCACGCACTTTAAATGTATAAACTGGATTTTTATATTTGTTTACCTTTTCGTCCCAAGTCGTGATTACTTCCCAGTTGAAAGGATCTAAATTCATTTTTAATTTATCAAATTCAGCTAAAAGAATTTTAACTAAATCTGCATTTTCAGTTCCAGAAATATCAATTCCGTGTTGAGAAATTGTTGGCTTTTTTCCAGAAAGTGTTTCAATTGTTTTAAAGAAACCATATAGTTTTTGAGCTACATCTCTCTGTGCATTTGCACGAACATCATATCCACGATTATTTTCAGCAATCTCTGATAAATAACGCGTTCTTGATGGTGGAATAACAAAGATTTTCTCTGACATTTCTTTTGTAATTTGAAAAGAAGATTTCAAATCTGCATTTGTTTTTTCAACCACTTTATCAATGATTGATTGGTATAATTGATTGGTTCCTGGATCGTTAAATTGTGAAGCAATTGTTCCAAAAACAGGCATTTCATCAGGATTTATATCCCAAAGATTATGATTACGTTGGTATTGTTTTTTTACATCGCGTAAGGCATCTAACGCACCACGTTTATCGAATTTATTAATCGCCACAATGTCAGCAAAATCTAACATATCAATCTTCTCTAATTGCGTTGCAGCACCAAATTCTGGCGTCATGATATACAATGAAGCATCAGAATGATCTAAAATTTCGGTATCTGACTGACCAATTCCAGAAGTTTCTAAAATAATCAAATCATATTTCGCAGCTTTCAACACCTGAATCGCTTCCTCCACATATTTCGATAACGCTAAATTTGATTGACGAGTAGCCAGCGAACGCATATAAACACGAGGATTGTTGATAGAATTCATTCGAATACGATCTCCTAACAAAGCACCACCCGTTTTCTTTTTTGATGGATCGACAGAAACCAAAGCAATTGATTTTTCTGGAAAATCAATCAAAAAACGACGCACTAATTCATCTACCATAGACGATTTTCCTGCTCCTCCTGTTCCCGTAATTCCTAAAACCGGTGCAGATTTATCAGCTACTTTATCGAAATCAAATGCCTTCAAAAAATCTTCTTCACGATTTTCTGCCAACGAAATTAGTCGCGCAATCGTCGTGATATCTTTATCTTCTAATGATTGATAAACATCTTTTCCTTCTGGCAATTCTAATGGCCCTGTCGGAAAATCTGCTTTCTCCACCATATCATTAATCATTCCTTGCAAACCTAATTCGCGACCATCATCAGGAGAGTATAAACGTGTAATTCCGTAATCCATCAACTCTTTAATTTCTGACGGTAAAATTACTCCACCTCCACCTCCAACGATGCGGATATGACCCGCTCCTTTTTCTTGAAGCAAATCGTACATATATTTGAAATATTCGTTGTGACCTCCTTGATAAGATGTCATTGCAATTGCATTTGCATCTTCTTGTATCGCAGTATTTACAACATCTTCAACCGATTTATCGTGACCTAAATGGATTACCTCGCAACCCGTTGCTTGAATAATGCGACGCATAATATTAATCGACGCATCATGCCCATCAAACAAAGCAGCAGCAGTTACAATACGTACTTTGTTTTTAGGAGTGTATACTTCTTGTATTGGATGTACAAACTTTTCTTTCTTTTCTTCTTGAGTAATTTGTGACATTTATTTGTGATTTTGATTTTTTATGACTCTTGCTAAGATAACATAAATTTCAATGTTTTTCGTGCAGATAAAATTATCATATTCAATAAAATATTAATGTTTTATTAATAAATCACTATAATTTATATTGATTTATTTACAATATATTATTAACTTTAAAGAGAACTATTTTAGAATTCTACTTATGAATACTTATTCTCTAAAAGATCTATCAGATCTGTCAAGACTAGATGAACAAATGATTGTTTTATGGGATAAAAAGTTCAAATTGTTTAACGAGGATAAGATTGATAAAAATTCATTATTTAACCACGATCACTTAAAAAAAGTTATTATTATTTCTTTTTTAATTGAATCAAACAAAAAATATACAGTAGAAAATTTAAGTGTAAAATCACTTTCAGAAATACAACTTTTATCCGAATTTGAAATTCAAAATTATATCCAGAAAAACAAAAGTTACGAACCTATTATTGAGTTATTAATCTGTTCTTGTTTTTCATATGACACACGTTTCTTTGACGCTATTCTTACACTTTGTTTCAATAAAATTGGAATCGAAAAATGTTGTATAGATATTGTTTTTCCTTTTTTAAGCAAAATGTCTATCATTCTGGAAAAGTATACGATTCAAGAATCGGTTATTTCCTTTTCTAAAAATTTAATTAGAAAACATCTATTTTATTTGATTAAATCAATTTCATATTCAGATCAAAATTCTCGTAAATGGCTTTTATTTTTACCTGAAAAAGAAAATGAAGATTTAGAATTAATTTATACTCATCTTCTTTTAAAAATTAATAACGAAAAAGGAATTTATTTAGGGGAAAATCAGAGTTTAAATTCTATTTTAGAATGTATTGAAAATACTCAAATAACACATATTTTTATTTATATCTCTAAAAATTATGATTCCACTTCTCTTGAAATTTATCTCGAATCAATCACGAAAAATCTTCCAAATGTTACCATTTTTGTAGCTACTTATACTATTCTAAAAGAAAAAATAACCGAAAAAGTTCCGTATATAAACGTAAACACCCCTACAGCTTTTAATTCTTATTTACAAAAAATTATGGCGATGTAAATTATTTACTTTTGATTTCCCAATTTATAGGTTGTAGATTCTTACTTTTCAAAAAATCATTAGTTTTCGAAAAAGGTTTACTTCCCCAAAAACCTCTGTAAGCTCCTAATGGAGAAGGATGAGCAGATTCTATAACAACATGCTTATTTCGGTCAATTTTTGCTCCTTTTTTTTGAGCATAAGCTCCCCAAAGTATAAAAACTAAATTTTCTTTTTGATCAGAAAGCTTCTGTATTACAGCATCTGTAAATAATTCCCAACCTTTTTTCTGGTGCGAACCTGCCTTAGAAGCTTCAACCGTCAATGTTGCATTTAATAATAATACACCTTGTTTGGCCCATGTTTCCAAATTTCCTGAAGTCGAAATTCCTATTCCTAGATCATCATTCAACTCTTTATAAATATTCTGCAAACTTGGAGGTAATTTAATTCCATCGGCAACTGAAAAAGACAAACCATTTGCTTGTCCAACTCCATGATAGGGATCTTGACCAATCAAAACAACTTTTACATTATCAAAAGGCGTATAATCTAACGCAGAAAATATTTTGGATGCGGGAGGATATATTGTTTTTGTTTTATACTCATTTCGTACAAAATCTGTCAATATTTTAAAGTAATCTTTTTCAAATTCATTCTTTAAAACTTCTTTCCAAGAAGCATCTAATTTCACATCCATTTTCATATATTTATACAGAAACAAAATTAACCAATTTTAACCTCTATGAAAAAGTTTCTTTACCTAATTCCCTTTTTTATACTAAATTCTTGTATAGATTTTGCTGATGATGATCCTTATGATTTAGGCCGGAAAATTGAAAATAATATAAAAGTTTTGAATACAGATATGATATATAATGCAGACCGAACATACAACATAAGCACTGAAGTGAAGAATAAAAACAAGGATTTTTCAGTAAAAGTTAAATTAACTTTTGAATTTAAAAATCCAAATCCGACAATCAATTCCGAAACTTTAACTATTGATTTAAAACCAAATGAAACTAAAAAATCAGTTTTCAGAAGTAGCAAAGCAAATACTAACACAGATCAAATGACATATATTAATAAGGTCAAAATTAATGTCATTCACTTTGATCGGTCATAAAAAATCACGGATTTCAAAGTATTTCATGATTTTGAATTTGTCGAAATTTTATCCGTAATTTTGCGTTAATGCAAATATCAGAACAAACTTTAAAAGATTTAGAATTTAATGCGGTTCAAAAAGAAATCGCAGAATTTGCTTATACAGAAAAGGTTGAGGCACTTATTTTTAACTTAAAACCTTATCAGGATCACCAACTTTTGGTACAAGATCTACAAACGACAAACGAATATTTAACAAGTTTCGAGACGGGAAATCGTTTTCCGTTTTCAGAATATTATATTTTAGATGAAAATCTAAGCCGATTAGAAATTGAGAATTATTATTTGCCTGCAGAAGAATTCTTCAAAATCAAGGCAAATACGCTTCAAGTGAAAGAAATCTTGAAATATTTGACAGCTTTCAACGAATATGCACCTGTTTTGTTTGAGAAAGCTTCAACGATTACTTACGAAAAAAATATCATAAAATTAATCGATCAAGTATTCAATAAATTTGGAGAAATCAAGGACGACGCAAGTCCTGAACTGAAAATTGTACGCGATCGTTTGCGTCATTTGAATGGACGAATTACCGAATTATTCAATAAATCGATGTCTTATCATTCGGATTATTTGGATGACATTCGTGAATCTGTTGTTGGAAATCGTCGCGTTTTGGCCGTTAAATCTGCTTTGAGAAAACGTGTGAAAGGGCAATTTTTAGGTACTTCTAAAACTGGATCGATTACGTTTATTGAGCCAGAAAGTGTACAAAATCCTCGTCGTGAATGGGAAGAATTAAAAGAAGAAGAAAAACATTTGGTTATTCAGATTTTATTAGATTTAACTGCTCAAATTGCAGAATACAAACCAAATCTTGAAGAATATCAAACGTTTTTAGAATACATCGATTTTACACAAGCGAAAGCAAATTATGCTTTTTTGATTAATGGAATTTTACCTCAACTTTCTGAGAATCGAATTATCAAATTAGTCGATGCTTATCATCCTGTTTTATTCTTAAACAATAAAAGAAAAGCTCAAAAAACGATTCCGCAGAGTTTAGAAATTAACGAAGATTGTCGTATTATCATTATTTCTGGTCCAAATGCTGGAGGAAAATCAATTACGTTAAAAACGATTGGTTTGCTTCAAATTATGATCCAGAGCGGTCTTTTAGTTCCTGTAAAAGATGAAAGTCAATTTGGATTCTTTAATCAAATTTTCACAGATATTGGAGATAATCAATCCATTGAAAATCACTTATCAACATACAGTTATCGTCTAAAACAAATGTCGTATTTCTTGAAAAATGCTGATGATAAAACATTATTGTTAGTTGATGAATTTGGGACAGGTTCTGATCCAGAATTGGGTGGAGCTTTGGCCGAAGTTTTCTTTGAAGAATTTTATGAACGTAATTCTTTCGGTGTTTTTACGACGCATTATACCAATATCAAATTGAGTGCAGAAAGTTTGCCAGAAGCGATCAACGCATGTATGTTGTTCGATAAAAAAAGTTTGGAACCGCTTTATCGTTTAGAAATTGGACAAGCCGGAAGTTCGTTTACATTTGAGGTTGCAGAGAAAAATAAAATTCCGTTTCGTTTGATTAATCGCGCAAAGAAAAAGGTTGAAAGTGAAAAAGTGAGTTTGGATAAAACCATTTTGAAACTTCAACAGGAAAAATTTGAGATTCAGAAAACAAAAGATCATGTTGAAGAGTTGCGCGAAACGAATATTGAACACAATGAAAAATTAGAACAAACAAACGAAAAAATTCAACAAAAACTATACGATTTTCAGCAATTATATGATCGTGAACAAAAACGTTTGAAACTTGGAGAACGTATTTCAGACATGGCGGATTCTTATTTGAAAACGAAAAATAAAAAGCAAATGATTTCGAATTTCTTGAAATTAATTGAAATGGAAAACTCGAAAAAAACGAAAGAAGTTCAACAATTAAAGAAAATCGAAAAGATTGTAGAGAAAGAAGTTAAACGCGAATTAAAAGAAAATTCAGAAACAATTTCTCAACAAAAAGAAGTCATCGAAAAGAAAGAAAAAGCAGCTACTCAGAAAAAAATTGATGCTTTGAAAGTTGGTGATCGAGTAAAAATTCATGGTTCTTCAAGTGTTGGAACAATTGATAAGATAAAAAAAGAAATTGTTTTTGTAAACTATGGTTTATTTACAACACAGATTAATGTAAACGAAGTATATAAGATTTAAAAAAAAAAAGAA
>NZ_JAOCHX010000034.1:0-34195 GCF_029843245.1 Empedobacter sp. GD03739
CTCTTTTTTCTTTTGAAGATAATTTTGAATTTGAACCAAAACCACTTCCTCGATTTTATAATTTTGATTCATCTTTTTCGACAATATTCCAACTTAGATTAGGACATAAAGCGTACATATTCCACCTCTATAGATAATTGGGTGCAGTTATCACGCATAAAAAAATCTCACCTATTAAGATGAGATTTCAAAAAGTCCTGAAAGTCCTATCAAGGTCTTATAAGACTATTTTTTATTTGGATCATTATCTGCTTCATCAATCTTTACAGCAGTTTGAGCAACAGCACTGGCGATTGCACCACCTAAAGCCAAATATCCTGCAACTGTAATGACAGTAGCTGGAAGAACAACAGGAGCAGCTAAGATAGTACCGCTAATCGCAGTTAAAGCTAATCCAACATTACGAACGATTTTAAACCATTTTGGTGTTTCATTGGTTACACGCTCAACTAAATTTAAACTATCCTTTTTCATCACGTTTATTTTTAAGATTCAACATTTCAAGAGTTGTAATTCTTGATTCTAAATATTCTACACGCTGACTGAGTAAATCATAACTGTTTTTAAATTCAGTTTTGATTAATAAAGCCATCGTTTTTACTTCTGTAATATCCTTTTCCATTTTTTTAAAATCAGCGTGTAATTGCTTAATAAAGTAGGCAACCACTGCCAATAATAAACTTGAAACTGAACCGAAAAGGACATTTAAAACCAATTCATTTTCCATAACTTCTGATTTTAGAATTGAAAATTATTCTCGATTCGAATTTGATTTTCTTTGCTTTTGGCAATCTTCAAAAGTTTAGGATATACCATATCATAAGCTTTACGACTATGGGTAACTTGATAATCACCATTGATCAATTCAAAACCAAACCCAGTCAACGGACATCCTGCAGTTTGTAAATACGTATTTCCGATATGGATATATACATAATCAAAATTCGGAAGCTGATCAATTTCAATCATACCTTCGTGAACTTTACCCATTAGATTTTTATACTTGGTATTCATACCGCCCCAAGAATTGACAATCAATTTAAAATCACCCGTAGGTATTGCAGTTTGCTTCGGTATCTTATCGGCTCGTATTTTATCTTCTAAAAAATAACATTGAAAGATTCCATCAATATATAAATGGCTCAACGTACTTTGCTTCCCTTGAGCCACACGCACAATTTTTACATGCATTATTTATTCAATTAAGGTGAAACAAAAAAGAGCCTTTTCAAATCGAAAAGACTCTTTAACCAACCAACAGCTTAAAAAGCATCTTCGATTTTCAAGCAGTTTCCAGAGGCGAAAGGATAATAATTTCCGTTGACTTCTTGAAAAAATTCAATACCGATACATTGCACAACCGTAACATTGTTTGCCAAAGTTGGCGCACCTGGTAAAGCTGCCGAAATCGTACTTCCGGCATACGGAACATTTAACGGGATATAAGCCGAGTATTCAACAACATTTAATTCGTTATTAATAGCATCGTCAGGCTCATAATTTCCAGTTGTAGGATTGAACGAGAAATCCGATAAAACAGCCAAGGCATTAATTAAACGAAAGTGTGTAGTACCAGCAGGAGCAGAAATCAATTCAGCAGGATTAAATGCTGCAACAATAAATTCCGCTTCGTTTCTATCAACGTTGTGTTCCACATCATAAGGCGCATTAAAAACACCATTAATCGAAAGCTTTTTATCAAACTCAAAACCAATTAAATATTGGCGTTGAGTAGAAACTTCAACTTTACGATAACCTCTGGCTTCTGTACCATCTTCTAAGTTGATTTTCTTCATAACTGAAGTTAATCGACCTGTAACTTGACTATCTGCCATTTTACTCATGACTTGAGAAAGAGCGGTACGCAACGATTTTCCAGTTCTTGCACAACCACCAAACTCATTCATATTTTCACGAGTACGTTCAAACTCAGGTGCAGATTTCACCTGCTGAGCAGTTGGACCACCAACCATACCGGCATAAAAGCCAGGTTGTCCTTTAATTTTAAAATGACGTACATCTCCAATGGTTCCGATGTACTTCATTAGTCCTTTTTGTCTTGCCATAACTTTAAATTTATTAGTTAAACATTTGAGAATAATACTATTACAAAGTTGAATAATTAAATTTGTATAGACAATATGTAACTAATTGCAATACAATGAAATACAGTGCTAAAGAACCTTGTTACCTGGAAGCATTTTATAATGTATTGGAAATCAAAGATGCAGATACTTTGGTGGTTAAACACGCTTTTTCGAAAGAAGAAAAAGAAATTCGATTATACGGAATAGATGCACCAGAAATCCGAAAGAATAGAAAATTAAAAATAGATGAAGAAAAAACGCATCTTCCTGCTAGTTTGTTGATCGAGTTAGGATGAGACGCAAGAAATTACCTAACTAACGTTTTGAGTGTTGGAGATAGAGTAACCATACTTACAGAAATAAAAAATGCCTACGATTTTTATCATAGGTAATTAGGTTATGTCATCCTGGAATCAGGCGAATGTTTGAATGAATTGTTGCTTCAAAATGGATATGCCAAAGCATCAAGAGACTATTATTGTTCCAAATTAGCCGAATATCAGTTAATGAATCGACAAGCTCAAATGAATAAAGTCGGTTTATATGCTCGAATATCCCATTTTTAAGCCTTGATCAAATGTTAAAGTTTCATTTTTGATGGTTTAAAATCAAAGCTAAACAAACACTAAAAACATTATTTCTCAAATGTTGTACTTATGTTGTACCAAATGCTATAAAATGAGTAAACAACCCACTAAAATAAAGACTTTTCAAAGAAACTTTGGATATAGTTGAATTATCTGAAGAAAGCGTTAAGAAAATAGACAAAATTCAACGTTCTTATTTGATTGAATTGAAAGTTCCGTCAAATAAATTGCGTGAGCATGTCAAATTTGCAGTGGATAAAGGAATTATTATCGATCATATTTTGATTAATAATGAAGAAATGACCTTTGAGAAATATGAAAATGAGTTGAAAAATGAAAACAATAAAGCAATGAAAATCTCGAAACAAATCGAAAATAAAGTGAATAAAGCGTTGATAAATGATGCTACTTCTTATGCGACTATTGCGTATCAATTATCAGAAGAACCACGAGTTGTAACGAATATTTTACCACAAACTGATTTGAAAGCTTATAGAGAAATCAACTTAGGATATGAGTTAAAACAAAGTTGGAAAGATGGAATGTATTATTTCAAATCAATTTTGATTATTTTCTGTCAATTTCTGCCAACTATTCTTTCGGTATTGGTTTTGTTTTTTAGTATCAAGTATGTTGTGAAAGTAGTGAAGAATAGAGAAACGAAACAAAAAATGTAAGTAAATCTCTATTTGTCAAATGAATAAGAAAAAACTGATAATATTTAGGTTATTGTATTGATTAGAAGTAAAAAAATACTATTTTTGCAATAGAAGCTAGAATAATTGAAATTCTCAGGAGATGGAAAAAATGGTAAAATTTAATGAACTTGAAAACAAAGTTTTAAGTGTTTTAGGCCAACTTGGGAATTATAAAGATATATTGAAGGGCGCTGAAAACTCGATACAAGAATTGGAAAAATTGCAAAATGAAATCAATTCTCTAAAAGAAGAAAATGCCCGATTGAAAAATAAATTGAGAGATTCGCAAGCGAATAACTTAAATTTAAATGAGGAAGTAAAACGATTAAAAGTCGTTAATGCAATGAGCGGAAATCAGGAGTACAAACAAATGATGAAGCAAAGAATGAACAAATTAATAAAAGAAGTCGATACGTGCATCGCTCAAATTAAAACTAATAATTAATAAAAGAATGTCAACTCAACGAATTGAGATAAAAATTGCTTCACGTCATTACCCAATGACGATTAATTCTGACGAGGAAGAAATGTTACTTTCTTGTGCAGAAGAAATAAATGGTATTTTGAAACAATTTGAACAAAAGTACGCTGTTTCTGACAAACAAGACGCGCTTGCAATGGTGACAATTCAGTTAGCTTTACGTGAAGCAAAGCTGAAAAAGCAAGTGAAAGATAACGAAGAAATGACAACAGAGCGCATTTCGAAGTTATTAGAATTGATTGATCAGTCAATCGCAAAATAAGAGAAGTTCTGACAGTTGTGAAACTGTCCACTAAACAATATTCCTACATTAGTTCTAGCTATTTTGGTTAACTCAACACTAGTTTTGTTACCGAGTGAACACCGTTCGGAAAGCGGGCCGCAACCTTTTAGGTTCATTTATTTGACAGCGGATACTTGACTGACGGACTAACTCAAATCCTGTTTACAGGAGTTAACTCAAAACATACTTTACTAATGTAGGTTTTTTTATATATAAACATTACATAATCTATGGACCCAATTATGACAATAATTATTGCAATTGTTACATTAATCATAGGTGCAGCGGTGGGATATTTCTTATCAAAAAAATCAGTTGATAAACAGAATCAAGAACTGATTGACGAAGCAACTCGCAAAGCACAAAATTTGATTAATGATGCTGAGAAAGATGGTGAAGCCATTAAAAAAGAGAAAATTTTTCAAGCCAAAGAAAAATTTTTAGAATTAAAATCTAAACACGAAGAAGTTGTTAATCAACGTGAAAGAAAAGTAGCTGATGCTGAGCTTAAAGTAAAAGAACGTGAAGAGAGAATCAAAACGGACTTAGCAGAAATTCAGAAACAAAAAGATCAGATTAAATCTGAGAAAGGAAATATACAAGCACGTACAGAGAAGCTTAACATTAAGCAAAAAGAAGTGGATACGATGCACAAAAAACAAGTAGAAATCCTTGAGAAAATTTCAAACTATTCTGCTGATGAAGCACGTGCTGAATTGATTGAAGTCTTGAAAGACGAAGCAAGAACGAAAGCACAAGCTCATATCCAAGAAATTATGGAAGAGGCTGAATTGGATGCGAAAAATGAAGCGCGTAAAATTGTGATTTCTTCTATTCAACGAATCGGAACAGAGCAAGCGATAGAGAATGCAGTTTCTGTGTTTAACATTGAATCTGATGAAATCAAAGGACGTATCATTGGTCGTGAAGGACGTAATATTCGTGCAATAGAAGCTGCTACAGGAGTTGAAGTGATTGTTGATGATACGCCAGAAGCGATTATTCTTTCATGTTTTGATCCTGTTCGTCGTGAAATTGCTCGTTTATCTTTGCACCGTTTAGTAACGGATGGGCGTATTCACCCAGCACGTATTGAGGAAGTTGTGGCAAAAACAACAAAACAAATTGAGGATGAAATTATCGAAGTTGGTAAGAAAACAATTTTAGATTTGGGAATTCACGGTTTACACAAAGATTTGGTTCGTATTGTTGGACGAATGAAATATCGTTCTTCTTATGGTCAAAACCTGTTACAACACTCTCGCGAGGTGGCAAATTTGGCAGGAACCTTGGCTGCAGAATTAGGGTTAAATCCTAAGTTAGCGAAACGTGCAGGTTTATTACACGATATTGGTAAAGTTCCGGAGCAAGAATCTGAATTGCCTCACGCAATTTTGGGGATGCAATGGGCAGAGAAATATGGAGAACATCCAGACGTAATTAATGCAATTGGAGCTCACCACGATGAAATAGAGATGACTTCTTTAATTTCGCCACTTATACAAGTTGCCGATGCAATTTCTGGTGCTCGTCCAGGGGCTCGTCGTCAAGTTGTGGAATCGTATATGCAACGTCTGAAAGATTTAGAAGCTACGGCTCTTAACTTTGATGGTGTAGAAAAAGCATACGCGATTCAAGCTGGTCGTGAGTTGCGTGTGATTGTAGAAAGTGATAAAGTTGATGACACAAAAGCAGCTGAATTATCGTTCTTAATTTCGGATAAAATTCAAAACGAAATGACTTATCCAGGTCAAGTTCGTGTAACTGTAATTCGTGAAACACGTGCAGTAAATATTGCAAGATAAAATTTAGAATTTAATCATATTCTTTAGGCAAGTCTACAACAAGGCTTGCCTATTTTTTTTGTTAAATTATAGAAAATTAATCCAAGTTATAGTTGTTATTTTGATAAAAATTATTAAATTATAACGAATAAAAATTCAAAAATAATTAATTAATAATCAAATAATTAACAACTTGTTGATAACCTTTTTAATTTTTAAGATTACAAAATTTTTAATTGTAAAATCTTATCTTAATTTTGAAAGAATCGATGAGTAATTGAAACGAAAATGTAACCCTATTGAGGTTCAAATTTCTAAATAAAATAAAAGAACCAACTTCATTTATTTTGATGAAAGAATTCGTTTTTACCAAAGTTTATTAATCTAAAAAGTCCAAAAAACTATGTCTATTTTTGATAAAAGGGTAAATTATAAACCATTTGAATATCCTGAAATTTTAACCTTTACAGAAGCAATCCAAAAAGCATATTGGGTACACGGAGAAGTAGATTTTACTTCAGATATCCAAGACTATCATGCCAATTTAGATGATGCGAAACGCGAAATTCACAAACGTTCTATTTTATCAATTGCGCAAGTAGAGGTAACGGTAAAAGGATTCTGGGGAGATTTGTATCATTATTTTCCAAAGCCAGAATTGAATGGATTAGGTGCTACTTTTGCAGAATGTGAGTTTAGACATAGTGAAGCGTATTCGCGTATTTTGGAGGTAAATGGTTATTTAGATGAGTTTAATGTAGCCTTACAAAATCCAATTTTCAAAAGTTATAATACGTTTGTTGGAGAAATTATGCGTGACGAGAACAAATCAATTGTAGAGAAATTATTGTTCTTTGCATTGGTAATCGAAGATAGTTCGTTATTCTCGAAATTTGCAAATATTTTGGCATTTACACGTTTTGATGGTTTAATGAAAAATACAGCAAACATCATTGCTTGGACATCTACAGATGAGCAAATTCACGCAAATGCTGGGATTTATTTGATTAATAAAATTCGTGAAGAAGGTTTATTACCAGAGGAATTAGATCAAAATTGGGTAGAAACTGCTGTTCGTGGTTATATTGACCAAGAAGAAATGATGTTAGATTGGATTTTCGAGAAAGGAGAATTTGGTTATTACTCAAAAGCAGATTTATTAAACTATATGAAATACCGTATTGATGAAGCAATTGCTAAAATTGGATACAAAAAAATATTTCATATTTCCCAAGAACAGTATAAACCGATGGCTTGGTTTGAGGAAGAAGTTTTTGCGAGTAGTTTAGACGATTTTTTCGCAAAAAGACCAGTAGATTATACTAAACATGACAAAAGTATTTCGGCAGACGATTTATTTTAAACCGCCGAAACTTTTTATCAAAAACACAACTATAAATAAAATTATTTAACAATATCACATCATTATAAATTCTAAAGCTATGGACAATCCAATACCACACGACGACATTCAAAATATATTTTTTGACGGTGAAGCACCAAAATTATGGTGGAAAAACTCTGAATCTGAACAAATTTTGAATAGAGGTTATTTATTGAAAGGGGAAACAGTTGAAGGAGCTATAGATCGTATCACAGCTGCGGCTGCAAAACGTTTATACAAACCAGAATTGCAAGAATCTTTCAAAGAAATGATAGAAAGAGGTTGGATGAGTTTATCATCTCCAATTTGGGCAAATATGGGAACAGAGCGTGGTTTACCAATTTCTTGTTTCAATGTTCATATTCCAGATAGTATTGAAGGAATTACGCATAAATTAGGAGAAGTTATTATGCAAACTAAAATCGGTGGTGGTACTTCTGGTTATTTTGGTGAATTGCGTGAGCGTGGAGCGGCGATTACAGATAACGGAAAAAGTAGTGGAGCTGTTTCGTTTATGGAATTGTTCAATTCTGCGATGAATGTGGTTTCTCAAGGTTCTACACGTCGTGGAGCTTTTGCGGCTTATTTGGATATTGACCATGATGATATCGAAGAATTCTTGAAAATTAAATCGATAGGAAGTTCAATTCAGAATTTATTTTATGGTGTTTGTGTACCAGATTATTGGATGCAAGAAATGATTGATGGAGATGCGGATAAACGTCAAATTTGGGCGAAAGTTTTAGAATCACGTCAAGAAAAAGGATTACCATATTTATTCTTTACAGATAACGTAAATAAAAATAAACCACAGGTTTACAAAGATTTAGGAATGTCAATCAACGCTTCTAATCTTTGTTCAGAAATTATGTTGCCTTCATCTGCTGATGAATCATTTATTTGTTGTTTATCTTCTATGAATTTGGAGTTATACGACGAATGGAAAGATACAGAAGCTGTACGTTTAGCAATTTTCTTCTTAGATGCAGTTTTACAAGAATTCATCGAAAAAACAGAAGGAAATCATTATTTAGCATCAGCTAATCGTTTTGCAAAACGTCACCGCGCATTAGGTTTAGGAGTATTAGGATGGCACTCTTATTTACAACGCAACATGATACCTTTCGAAGGGATGGAAGCGAAATTACGTACAACAGAAATTTTCAAGCATATTCAATCTAAAGCAGATAAAGCTTCGGAAGAATTAGCTCGTATTTATGGTGAACCAGAGGTTTTAAAAGGCTACGGACGTCGTAATACAACAACTTGTGCAATTGCACCAACTACGTCTTCTTCTGCGATTTTAGGACAAACTTCTCCAGGAATTGAGCCGTTTGCTTCAAATTATTACAAAGCAGGTTTATCGAAAGGAAACTTTATGCGTAAGAATAAATATTTGACTAAATTATTACAAGAAAAAGGAATCGATAACGAAGATATTTGGCGCGAAATCATGTTGAATGGTGGCTCTGTGCAACATTTAGAACAATTGACAAAAGAGGAAAAAGATGTGTTCAAAACATTCAAAGAAATTTCTCAATTAGAAATTGTTCAACAAGCAGCGATTCGTCAAAAATATGTAGATCAATCGCAGTCATTAAACCTAAATATTCCACCAGATTTACCTGTGAAAGAAGTTAACCGTTTGATGATCGAAGCTTGGCAATTAGGTGTAAAAACATTGTACTATCAGCGTTCACAATCAGTTTCTAAGGAATTAGTTGCAAACTTAGTTTCTTGTTCTTCTTGTGAAGCTTAATAGGAAATGATATATTTTATTACAAATAGAAAATCCGCTCTTTTGAGCGGATTTTTTTATTGAAAGTCATCTTGAAATTTATCTCAAAACAAATTTACTTCTTACTATCTTGTGCTCCAAAAACCTGTTGTAACAACGATGTTGTACGCAAAGCTTTATTCCCACGAATTCCTTCTTCTTTTTCTGCAACCATGTTAAACACACCATTTATTGTTTGTTGTGTTACATAAGCATTCAGATTTGGATCAATTTGGTTTCCAGTTAACGTATTGTATTTTGTAATCAAATTATTCCAAACTTTATCCGCACTAACTTTACCTAAAGACGCTTCCACTTTTGGTTGAAAAGCCTTTGTTAAATCAGATGTTGTTTTTAGTTTTAAATAATTGGTAGCCGAATTATTTCCTCCTAATAAAATATCTTTCGCATCTGTAATTGTCATTGATGTCACAGCGTTTACGAAAATAGGAGCAGCTTCAGAAACAGCATCTTCAGCAGCAGAATTCAATAATTTGATTCCTTTATCCGCCAAACTTCCCATTCCTAAAGAACGCAAAGTTTTTTCTACATTTTGTAATTCTTCTGGCATCAAGATTTTTGCAACTGAATTATTATAAAAACCATTCTTTTGACCCAATGATTTTATTCCGTCCGTTAATCCTAATGACAAAGCTTCTTTCAATCCAGAGGCAACAGTTGCGTTAGATAAACCATTTAACTTTGTTAAGGATTCTGCAGAAATTGTTTTAGATTCTGTTGAACCATTTACAACTTTTATTGAATCAACTTTTACTGTTGAATTATTTTGTGTTGTCGTTTGAGTGTTTACTTTTTCGACTTCTTTTTTTAATGTTCCAAAAATTGATTTCAAATCTTGTGCTTTTGAATTTACTGCAAACGCTGAAATCAATGTTAAACTTAATATGATCTTTTTCATTTAGATTTTTTCTAAAAAATATTTCAGTTGGTTAATTCAATTATCTGACCAAAATTTAAAACTCACTTACAAAATGTAATTTCACTGAAGGAAATTTATCTTGCGTCATTTGAATTGTAAAAGCAGAATCTGCTAAAAATACCAATTGATTGAATTTATCTCTTGCTAAATAACGTTGTTTAACACGTTTGAATTCTAAGAATTCTTCTGATTTTTCATCTTCAACTTCTACCCAACACGCTTTGTGAACAGAGAAAGGTTCGTACGTTGCTTTTGCACCATATTCGTGCTCTAAACGATATTGGATAACCTCATATTGCAGTGCACCAACGGTTCCGATAACTTTACGATTATTCATTTCTAATGTAAATAACTGCGCAACACCTTCGTCCATTAATTGATCAATTCCTTTTTCCAATTGTTTTGCTTTCATTGGATCAGCATTGTTGATGTAACGGAAATGTTCTGGCGAGAAAGCAGGAATTCCTTTGAAAGAAAATTTTTCACCTTCTGTCAACGTATCACCAATTCTAAAGTTTCCTGTATCGTGTAAACCAACGATATCACCCGCAAACGATTCGTCAACCACTTCTTTTTTATCAGCAAAGAAAGCATTTGGCGCAGCGAATTTCATGTTTTTACCTTGGCGAACGTGGAAATAGTTGGTATTACGTTCAAATTTACCAGAAACGATTTTGATAAAGGCTAAACGGTCGCGGTGTTTCGGATCCATATTCGCGTGAATTTTGAACACGAAGCCAGAAAATTTATTTTCATAAGGTTCGACAATTCTCAAATCTGTTTCTTTAGATTGTGGAGTTGGTGCAATATCAACGAAAGCGTCTAACAATTCGCGAACACCAAAATTATTAAGAGCAGAACCAAAAAATACAGGTTGTAAATTTCCGTCCATATATTCTTGCATGTCAAATTCTGGATAAACTCCATCAATTAAATCAATCTCATTACGAAGATTTTCGGCGTAAGTTGTTCCAATTAATGTGTCTAAATCTGGACTTGATAAATCCTCAACTTTCGTTGTTTCAGAAATTTTTTGTTTATTATCTCCAGAAAAAATATTGATGTTTTTCTCCCAAATATTATAAATTCCTTTGAAAGTTGCTCCAATACCAATTGGCCAAGAAAGAGGTGTTACTTGTAAGTCTAGTTTTTGTTCTACTTCGTCCATTAAATCAAACGCATCTTTTCCTTCGCGGTCCATTTTGTTAATGAAAACCAACATCGGAATTTTGCGCATACGACAAACTTCTACCAATTTGATTGTTTGTTCCTCAACCCCTTTTGCAACGTCGATTACCACAATCGCAGAATCTACGGCAGTTAGTGTACGGAAAGTGTCTTCGGCGAAATCCTTGTGACCAGGCGTATCTAAGATATTAATCTTTTTTCCTTTATATTCGAATGCTAAAACTGAAGTAGCAACCGAAATACCACGTTGGCGTTCAATTTCCATAAAATCGGAAGTTGCTCCTTTTTTAATTTTGTTACTTTTTACAGCTCCAGCTTCTTGAATTGCGCCTCCAAAAAGTAATAACTTCTCTGTTAAAGTTGTTTTACCAGCATCGGGATGGGCGATAATTCCAAAGGTTTTTCTTTTATTTATTTCTTGTTCTAAAGACATCTTAATCAAATTTTCAGGTTGCAAAGATAGTTTATCTCACGAAAATTAGAAACATTATGGTTGATAGAATATTCTAAAGTAAATTGCGTTATTCTAAAAATAGTTGACGAAAGACGTATGAAAAAGATATTTTACTTTTTATTGTTGATGATTAGTGGGATTGTTTGGGGGCAGATAAGTGAATTTAATAATCTATGTACAAACAATTCTAACTTAAGTTTATCTACAGCTTATCAGAATATTGAATTTAAAACAGCCATAAAAGATAATAGTAATGGCGTTTCGTGTAGAAATGATGAAAATGATAAATACAAAAGTATAAATTATTATAAAGTAGTTTCAGGAGGTAGTTTTGAGTTTAAATATAATTTTACAGCAATCAATCCTGTTAATTTTCAAGTTTGGATTTTATCAGAAAATGAATTGAATAATTTTTTCTTTAATAATAAAACACGTTATAATTCTGTAAGAAGTTCTTTTAGTGATAAAAGTAATGATAGAGGATTGTTTAGTTCTGAAACTGATGAATGTGAATATTATGATAATATTAGAGGAAATGATGCTGATGGTGAATTAAAACCAATCGATGTAGTTGCTGGACAATATATTGTAATAGGATTTGTAAGTCGTGATTCTAATGCAAAAATTAGTTTTGTTACTCCGGGAGGTACAGCAATTGTATGTGAACCAGAGCCAATTAGTGGAAATACAGAATTGTCAGGTAAATGTTTTAGTGAAGTTTATACCATTTCAGAAGTTAAAGATAAAGTCAAATCACAAATTTCAGTAGATCATTCACAAATAGTTGATGTAAATAAAATAAAAATATTTAATTCAGTTACTTCTACAGATGAAATTACAACTGATATTAATTCTTCTATAGGATTAGGGCATACTTATATAGCCAAAGTCTATGATAATAGAAATGTAGAGATTTATAGATACACAGTTACTATTAATTTTAAAGCAGGATATAATTTCTATTTTACGGATTATACGTATGAAGTTTGTGGGAAAAATTATGTTGTTAATTATAAAGATATTATCGAGAAACACGTGACGGATTATACAGATGTGAATAATTTTAGAATTAATTATGTTGAATATGGAGGTGTAAGATATTCTGATGGTCAAACAATAAACTTTAGTGATGATCTTGTGAGAATGAATGTTTCTATCACTTATATAGGGACTGATTTATGTGAGAGTACAGATGATTTTCAAATCGATATTCGAGATGTCAAACATTATAATTTATATACACCAGAAATAATTACAACATGCAATTCTAAATTCACTATTAATAAATTTGATTTAAGAATTAAAACTCAGGTTATTAATGATGAAGATTACGATTTAAAATTTTATTTATCTGATGGAACAGAAGTTTATGAGAATAATGAAATAGATATAATTTCAGGTCAATTAAACTTAACATATCAAGCAGTTCATTATAGAACGGGATGTTTGGGTGAGAAAGGCACATTAATAATCAAACAAACCTCAAAAGCAAATATTCTTCCAGCAGAAATAAAAGATATTTGTTTAGCAGATTTTACACAAATCCATGTAGATAATACAATTGATAGAATTCAAAATGGTAACAACTATAACCTAAAGTATTATCAAGAAGATAGTTTAGTTGAAATTACAGATTTATTTACATATATCAAAACAACTAAAAATGGAAAAATCATTGTAAAAGCTTTGGCAGCTGATAATGGAAATACAATTTGTGATACAGTTGTAGAATTAACATTTAATTTAGACGAATCTAATTTCGACAAGATTGATAATATTCCAACACTTAATTCTACTTGTTCAGAAGTTGGTTTGGGATATACTTTTACGATTGTCAAAATCGAAACTTATTTAAAATCAAAACTTGGTAGAACGGATATTACGTTTAATGGAATTTCAGATGAAACGCTTTCTGATAATCAATCTAAAACAATTCGATTTAAAGTCAAAATAAACGGAGAAAACTGTTTTTCAGAAGAAATGTCGCTAAAATTACAAGTGATTACGAAACCAAATGTAACAGATACTACACAAGAATTAACGGCAGATTGTGATGATAAAATTACAATAGACGATCAAGTATTAAGTAATTTGTTTGGAGCAAATTCTATCATAGATTATGACTCCGAAATTTTGCATAATAATTCAACGCCATTAATTTTTGTAGGTGGAAAAGCAACGATTAAAGTTCGTTTTAAAAATAAATTAGACAATTCGTGTTTTGTTGAAAAAGAAATTATTATCAATGAAAAACAAGATTTAATTGTTGATGTTCTTGCTGTAGAAATGCATACACAAGATCATGAAATCATTTATTGTGAAGATAATCCTACTACTGCAAAAAATCAAATTCAATCTGTTTTAGATTATATCAAATTAAACTATCCAACTTTAGTTACGCAATCTTCTGTTGACGAAATTTATGCAAAATTTACGTCTAATAACGATTTTGTTGAGGTTGTTTTTAATGATCCAAATTATTGTGGTATTGCAACGATTAAGTTTTATTACAAAATAAATACTTTGCCAACAATAACAGTTTCACCAACTGGAGAAGTTTGTTCAGGAGACTTGTACAATTTAGATTTTACAACTCAAACAGATTACGATAAGTATTATTATGAGGTAGAAAAAGAAGATGGAACTAGAATTTTAGGAACATATATTTTTGAGCTTGATGCAGGTAATTATAAAATTACAATTGAAGATAAATTATCGGGTTGTTCTATTGTTAAAACGTTAGTTGTTTCTCTTTCAGTATTGCCTACAATTGATAAAATTACAATCAACGAAAAAAGTATAATTGTTTCTGCAAAAGGAAATGGAAAGTTAGAATATGCGTTGTTTGATTCTGATGGAAAAGTAATTGTAGATTGGCAAACAAAGAATGAATTAATTATTCCAGATAATATCAAAAATAATAATTTTACAGTAAGAGTAAGATTGAATAATTGTGGAGTTTCGGAGCGTAAAAATGTTATTTACCTTGCTTTACCAAATGTTGTAACACCAAATAATGATGGTTTTAATGATATTTGGCAACCAATGACAAAAGATGGTAAAGTTACCGATACATCAAATTCGTACAAATTGATTATTTTTGACCGTTACGGAAAACAGATATTGACACAAGAAGGAACAGATATTATAAAATGGGACGGAACGCTAAATGGTAAACCTGTTGCAGATGGGACATATTGGTATTTGTTAGAATTCTCGAAGCAATCAGATGATTTGCAAGTTTTATATTCTGGTAGTATATTAGTTAAACGAAAAATCAATTAATTGATTGAAAAATATTTATGAAAAAAATAACACTATTCATATTAACACTATTTTCACTTTCGAAAATAGAAGCACAACAAGGGTTACCGTTTTACAATCATTATTTGGTGAGCGATAAAATGTTAATCAATCCATCGTACGCAGGACAAGACCCGAATGTGATTTCTATAACAGGAACGCATCGCAATCAGTGGGACGATTTACCTGAAAGTCCAAGTACACAAACGGTAAGTGCTCACGGAATTATTGTAGATCGTTTGGCGTTGGGAATGCAATTTTTCAACGATAGAAATGGGGCAGTTAAAATGACTGGTTTCGGAATTAATGCAGCATATCACATTCCTATTGATGATAGAAGTTATGATGGAGACGAAATCAATGTTTTCTCTTTCGGTGTTGGTGCTTCTAATGTTTCGCAACGTTTTGATTATTCAAAAATTATCGCAGAAGATCCGAATGACCCTGCTTTACAAGAAGATAAATATTCTACATATTTTGCGAATTTGGGATTATCTTTCAAATATGCTGGTTTCTCCGCTGGAGTGTCGGTTTTGGATATTCCGTTAAGCCAAAATGTGTATTATGTGAACAATGTAGAGCCTTTGCCAACGTGGTATTATTTCAATGTTGGATATAAATGGAACGTTTCCGAAGGAATTGCGTTAGAACCTTCTTTGGTGTATAATTTGAACTCGAATTCGGAGCGTCATTTGGATATAAACTTGATGTCGCATATTGGTTTTGGAGACAATAATCAAGGCGTTGATATTGGAGTAGGGTACAAGCAAGGAATGGATTCTAAAAATAGCAATCCGTTGTTTGTTTCACCAATCCTAAAGTTTAAAGTTGGTTCTTTAAAAGCTGGAATTTCCTACGATATTGGTTTATCAGATTATCAAGTTGATGGTCGCAAGAACGGAATGTTATTTAGTTTAGGTTTCGATTTGCAAAACCCTTGGGGAGCAAGATTTGATTAATATTATGAATAATGAATAAAATTTTACTTTTAGTCCTATTTATTGTTGGTTGTTCATCTTTTAGTTTTTGTAAGTCAAGTCCAGAAACTAATTTTTGGAATTGGTTTAAAAAAAATGAAAAATACATTTATGATAATATAGATAGCAAAGAATTACAATTAGAATTGTATGATAAGATTAGAAATGAATTAGTAAAGGTTGATTCAAATTTAGCTTTTAATTCAAGTCCAATATTAGAAAATGGGAAAAGAGAATTTACGATTTCGGCTGATGGTTTAAAAGAGAGTTTTGTATCAGTTGAAAAACTAGTTAAACAATCTCCGAAATTCAAAAATTGGAATATTATTGCTTTTCGCCAAAGAATTGGTAATGATAATTTAGGAATTCGTTACAATGATTATGAAATATCTTATGATGATTTGTATTATAAATCGTCTATAAATGAAGGTTTATATGGAATAGATTTATACATCAAGAATTTTGATGGTAGTGGACAAATGCAAAATACAATTTATATTTTACTTGATGCTTTGTTAGGAGAATATGACACAACAATGCGTATAGATTGGATTGAATGGTATAGTTTGAATGAAGAAAATCTGTCTAATTTCAAACATATAATAGAATTAAGAAAAGAGATAGATAATAGAAAATAACCAAAAAAAACCTTCCATTTCGGAAGGTTTTCTGTTTTTATTGTAAGGGTTGTTCTAGATTATTAATTTGAACTTCACGTTTATAAATATAATAAGGTTGAAGACTTTCGCGTGTTACAATTTTTTGTCCACGTTGCGAACCTGCAAACCTTGTGAAACCAGCTCCAATTCCGAAACCAACTTCATTTTTCAAAATATAAATTTGACGATAAAAAGGATAAACACCATATTTCAAATTCGGAATAGTTGGCAATGCTAAATTTCCTTTATCATCTGCAATTGATAATATTTTTACCTTTTTAAGATATTCTTCAACTTTTGGATTTCCTTTGTCACTCAAAATATTTAATCCAATAATTCCGATTGCAGTTTTATCTTTTTGCACAAAGTCAATCACTTTTTCAGCATCACCCATCGCTGTTACTTTCGCTCCATTTTCTACAGATAATTTTAGTTTATCATTTATTGTATTGAAATTCGCTGAGTTTGGATGATCGTAAACAAACGTTATTTTCGGATCTTTTTTGTATAAATTGTCCTTAATATTATTTACCGTAATAGAATTGATTGGATTATCAACAGAAGTAATAAAAACTGTAGCGTCCAAAGCAATTACAGACGAAATATATTTGGTTGTTGTTTTGTTGAATAAATGTTGTTGTTGTGCTTTTGTAAGCGGTTTACTTACCATTAACAGAGGGATTTTACCTTCGTAAAAATCTTTGATTGCTTTTTCTTCAATTTCTTCGTTAATCGTAATTTTCACATCTGGATAATCAACCATGTACATATCTGCCAACGACTGCGCTAAATTTTTAAAACTTGGATCTACCGTCATTGGCAAATCTCCATATTCGTGCAAAGCGCGCTTTACAGCAGTTTTTTGTTCTGCTTTTGTTGGTTTTTCCTTGTCTTTACAACTAAAAGTAGAAAAAATAAGAAAGGCCGAAAGTGAAAGTAAACTAATTTTCTTGATCATTTTTATAAGATTTTATACCGCGATAAACACGAAAAGCGCCATAAACAATAAATAAAATACCCAATAACATCGCTTTTGTTTCATCTAATTTGATGATGAAAAACTGATATTTCCAAGTAAAAATTCCGATCAAAAAATAACCGAAACCAATCAATCCGTAAACAATATTCTTATTCATAATTCGCGACGAAGTTACAATTTTATTGTGTTAAGATTGACTTAAAACTTAAATTTTATACGACAAATATGCATTTAAAGGAACTTTTTCTGAATAGATATTCAATTTCTTAAACAATAGAAACCATCACACTCAAAAAAATGAATGCAATGGTTTCAGAAAGAAAAGTATTATTAATTATTCGTTTGTTTGAAATCTAACCGGAATTGAGAAAATTAAATTTGCATCAGAACCATCTTCTAATTTTGCAGGCGTTATTTTTTTACCTTTTCTTAGAATTTGTTTATTAATTCGCTCCAACGCAGATTTAGCTTCTTTCCCTAAATCTTGATTACTTCCGCTCAATGGTTTTACTTGCGATATTTCTCCATTTTTGTTCACAATAAATTGCATTTTAGCAACGGCTGTGCCTAGGTTTTTCTGAGAAGCAGTTTCGGCAAAATCACTTAATTCTCCACCCAACTCTTTCGAGATTTTATCACTCATACATTTTGTCAATGCAGCATTTCCTTTTTTGCTTTCGCTTTCACAACCCGGATAAATAGCCATTACCGCAGCATTTTTCGCTGTAATTGCAACATCAGGTTTTTTAAGTTCTAGAGTTTTTGGTCCTTCTGGAATGTCCGTATTTTGTTTACCTATTTTATTTCCTTCAGGACTTTCTTCACCACCGCCAACTTGACCTTTAGAAGGATCTCCATCTCTATTAAAAAGACCTAAATCTACTTTTTTCAGTTCGTCAACAGATTTTATAGTTTCTTCAATTTTCGGACTTTCTGTTGGAGTCGGAATAATGTGTTTCGCCTGATCTGTTTTCAATTGAATTGTTTTTTCTTCCATCGGTGGATCTTCTTTTGGAGGAGTTACTTCTTCTATTTTTTTATCAGGAGGAGTCACATTATCTAAAATAACAATTACACCATCATCTTTTTTTGTTATTTCATTATTCATTGTTTTATTATTTGCATAAATAGTTCCACCAGTAATTAATGCAACAATACCAATCCCAACAAAAAGAGATTTCATCAAATCGTGGTTTGCAACTTGTCTTAGTTGGTACGCACCATATTCTTTGTTTCGGTTTTCGAAAAGAATGTCTAAAAAAGCTTTGTTACTCATATCAATATAATTTAAGGTTAATGAATCTTTTTTCTTTATAGATTCATCTTTTTGCAAAAAGGTTGGTTGAGGTTTGAAAAATTTTCGAAAAAAGTTTAATTTTATTGAAAAGTAGATTTTTATGCAGCTACAAATTGATAAAAAATGCAATCAGAATTGGAACGAAATGGCTGATACAAACGCACAACAAAAGTTTTGTGATGTTTGTTCAAAATGTGTTCACGATTTGGATCATTATTCATTCAAAGAATTAAAAACTTTTCTGAATGATAATCCTGCCGCTTGTGTAAAAATTAAAACTAGAAATTTAGAACAGTTTAATTCATACGAAGCTTCAAAATCTATTTCTAATCAATCCAAAAGATGGTTACAACTTTCTTCTTTAGTTGGATTTTTGAGCTTTTCAACTATTACAAAAGCACAAACTGAGAATGATTCGATTATTGTACAAGGGATTATTAATGATGGTAATGGTTTTCCAGAATCTGATGTTCCTGTGAATCTTAAAAATTCGAAAAATATTGTATATACAAATGAAAATGGTGAGTTTAAAATAAAAGTTCCGAAAAACCAAGATTCTTATACATTAGAATATGGTAGTTTTGGAATTAAAGAATTTACTTTTACAAACCCTTCTGTGTGTCAAAATATAAAAACAGAAACTGGAGATGTTCTTTTAGGTGAAGTTGTTTATCATAAGAAATCACTTTTCTTTAGAAAAATAGGTCGCACAATCACTTGGCCATTTCGACAAATTGGGAAGATTTTTTAGTTGATCCATATGTTTTTCGTCATTCTTGTCAATTAATTCAAATAAACTTCTCGTTACAATTGGTGCATTTCGTTGATTAAGTTTATCTTTGCTCCTTAAATTTTTAAACAAATGCCAAGAATACTTACAGGAGTTCAAGCTACTGGAACTCCGCACTTAGGAAATATTTTAGGAGCAATTTCTCCCGCAATCGAATTAACGGAGAAAGAAGGAAATGACTCTTTCATTTTTATTGCTGATTTACACGCTTTAACGCAAATAAAAGATGCGGAAGTGTTAAAACAAAATACGTACGAAGTGGCTGCAACTTGGCTGGCATTAGGTTTAGATCCTTCGAAAGTAGTTTTTTACCGTCAATCTGATGTGACTGAAACAACAGAATTAACATGGTATTTATTGAACTTCTTTCCATTTCAACGTCTTACTTTAGCGCATTCTTTCAAGGATAAAGCGGATTATTTAGCAGATGTAAATGCTGGATTATTTACGTATCCAATTTTGATGGCTGCGGATATTTTATTGTATGATGCAGAAGTTGTACCAGTTGGTAAAGATCAATTGCAACATTTGGAAATTACACGTAGTGTTGCCGAAAAATTCAATCACCAAATGGGAGAAAATTTTGTTTTACCGCAAGCAGCAATCGACGAAAATATTATGTTGATTCCTGGAACTGATGGAAATAAAATGTCTAAATCAAGAAATAATTTTATCAATATTTTCTTACCAGAAAAACAATTGCGCAAGCAAGTAATGTCGATTGAAACGGATTCAACGCCATTAGAAGATCCAAAAAATCCAGATACAGACAATGTTTTTGCTTTATACAAATTATTGGCAACGCCAGAACAAATAGAGGAAATGCGTCAAAATTATTTGAATGGAGGTTACGGATATGGTCATGCAAAACAGGCTTTATACGAATTAATTTTAGAGAAATATGCTGATGCGCGTACTAAATTTGATGAGTTGATGAATGATAAAGTGACTTTGGATGCATTTTTAGAAAATGGAGCATTGAAGGCAAGAGATGTTGCACAAAAAGTATTGAAACGTACACGAAACAAATTGGGATTGAAGTAATTTGATCAAATTGTAAGTTGGCGATAAATAATATAACTTAAGCGATTGTTAATATTTATATCGTTCATTATTTGAAGTCATTTTAAATAAGTATCTTTGCAATATAAAATTAGAATCAAATGATTAAGGTTTCAGAATCAGCAAAAAATAAAATAATTTCACTTTTACAAGAAGAAGGAACTTCTATCGAAGAATCTTTTGTTCGTGTAGGAGTTACGAGTGGAGGATGTTCAGGTTTAAACTATAATTTAGAGTTTACGAAAGAACAAAGTGCAGATGACAAATTGTTTGACGACAATGGCGTAAGAATTTTGGTTGACAAAAAATCATTTTTATACCTTGTTGGAATG
Organism: Empedobacter sp. GD03739; assembly: GCF_029843245.1. Lineage (NCBI taxonomy): Bacteria > Pseudomonadati > Bacteroidota > Flavobacteriia > Flavobacteriales > Weeksellaceae > Empedobacter > Empedobacter sp. GD03739. The sequence continues at coordinate 21,063 of NZ_JAOCHX010000034.1, forward strand.
ACATTAGAATATTCGGGAGGATTGAATGGAAAAGGTTTCGTATTCAATAATCCAAATGCATCGCGCACGTGCGGTTGTGGAGAAAGTTTTGCTGTTTAAGATGAAAAAAATAGCTTTATTCGTTACGTTTTTGATTGGTTTTGTTGCTTTTGGACAAAATACAATTGTAGAAAAAGATTTGATGGTTTTTCAACCAACCGAATCTTCAAAAAAATTGAATAAAGCTTATTCAGAACAACTATTTTTCGGTTTGTTTAATGTAAAACCTTTTATAAAAGCGTTAGATTTAGACGAATCAAAAATCAAAACAATCACCATTACCAATGCATCAAACAAAAAAGTTGCGTACAAAGCAAATTATGATGTGACAGGAAATCTTCTTGATTTTGAATTGACAGATGAGGTTGCAACACCAACTAAAGTAAGTTATACGTACAAAGATGGTGTAATTTCTGCTGAAACAATAGCAAGAAAAGGAAGTGAAGTAAAAACAAATCAATTCTTTTATGACCAAGAAAATATGTATGTCAAAAACGGAAATAAACTATTTGATATCATTTGGTTAGAAGGAGATGTGATGTTGAAGAAAACCTATATGGAGCAGAAAATTGGTTTCGAAGATCGATTAATGCACGATTGTAGAATTACAAAATCATTAGGTCAAGACATTAATAAGATTTGTTATAGCAATTCGACATTTCAGGTGCCATTCAAAATAAAAGAATATACACCAGATGTTGCGCAAAAAACAGAAAAAATTAATTTGGTAGAAGGACCTTGGTCAGAAATTAAATTAATTGCTCAAAATAAATATCAGATTTCGAAAAATAATCAACCACAATTTGAGGTGATTTTAGATCAAAATCAACGATTAAAAGAATTCAAATTTTTAGGAAATAAAGCTGATAAACAGCAACCTTTACAGTTTAATTTTACCTATACATTTTATAAATAATAAGATGAGTAACACAAAATATACAGAAGACGATCTACGTGAAGATCTTGCTAGCCAAAAGCAATATGAGTTTGGTTGGACGACTGAAATGGAATATGAAGAATTCCCAGTTGGATTGAATGAAGATATCGTGCGTGCTATTTCAGCCAAAAAAGAGGAGCCTGAGTGGATGACGGAATGGCGTTTGGAAGCTTACCGCGCTTGGGTTAAAATGGAAGAACCAGAATGGGCAAACGTAACTTACGAAAAGCCAGATTTTCAGGCTATTCAGTATTATGCAGCTCCAAAACCAAAGAAAGAATTAGCAAGTTTAGACGAAGTTGATCCTGAATTATTAAAAACTTTCGAGAAATTAGGAATTTCTTTAGATGAACAAAAACGTTTGTCTGGAGTTGCGATTGATGTGGTTTTTGATTCAGTTTCAGTAAAAACAACTTTCCGCGAAACATTAGCAGAAAAAGGAATTATTTTTATGTCAATTTCGGAAGCAATTAAAGAACATCCAGAATTGGTGAAAAAATACATTGGTAAAGTAGTTCCGCCAACAGATAACTTTTATGCAGCTTTAAACTCGGCAGTTTTCTCGGACGGATCATTCTGTTATATTCCAAAAGGTGTTCGTTGTCCAATGGAATTATCAACGTATTTCCGTATCAACTCTGCAGGAACAGGACAGTTTGAGCGTACTTTATTAATTGCGGACGAAGGTGCTTATGTTTCGTATTTAGAAGGTTGTACAGCGCCAATGCGTGATGAAAACCAATTACACGCTGCTGTGGTTGAGTTAATCATTATGGATGATGCTGAGATCAAATATTCTACTGTACAAAACTGGTATCCTGGTGATGATAAAGGAAAAGGTGGAGTTTTCAACTTTGTAACAAAACGTGCAGTTTGCGAGAAAAATGCAAAAGTATCGTGGACGCAAGTTGAAACAGGTTCTGCGGTAACATGGAAATATCCATCTTGTATCTTAAAAGGAGATAATTCGGTAGGTGAGTTTTACTCAATTGCGGTAACAAATAATTATCAACAAGCGGATACAGGAACAAAAATGATTCACATCGGTAAGAATACGAAATCGACAATTATTTCGAAAGGTATTTCTGCTGGTAAATCTCAAAACTCTTACCGTGGTTTGGTGAAAGTGATGAAAAACGCTGAAGGAGCACGTAACTTCTCTCAATGTGATTCATTGTTGATGGGTAACGAGTGTGGTGCGCATACTTTCCCTTACATCGAAATCGAAAATAAATCGGCTCAATTAGAACACGAAGCAACAACTTCTAAAATTGGTGAAGATCAATTGTTCTATTGTAATCAACGTGGTATCGATACTGAAAAAGCGATTGCATTAATCGTAAACGGATTTAGCCGCGAAGTATTAGACAAATTACCAATGGAGTTTGCCGTTGAAGCGAAAAAATTATTAGAAATCTCATTAGAAGGTTCTGTAGGATAGTTATTAATAATGAGTTGATGTGATAATTTGTTAATGAGTTAATGATGGAAAAAGATAATATCATTTTAAAATTAACTTTAGAATTTTCACTATTAATTATAGAATATTGTGAAGAACTTGAATTGGATAAGAAATTTGTTATTTCAAATCAATTATTAAAATCAGGAACTTCAATAGGAGCAAATATTAGAGAAGCTCAAAACGCTGAAAGCTTGAATGATTTTATTCACAAGTTTAAGATTGCAGCAAAAGAAATTGATGAAACCAAGTATTGGTTAGAATTATGTCAATTATCTAAAAATTATCCAAATACAGAAAGTTTATCTGATAAATTGGTAAACATTTCTAAAATTGTGAATAAAATTATAAGTACATCAAAATCAAGATAATTAAAGAATTATCACATTAACTAATTTACAAATTAGATTATGTTATTAAATATAAAAGACTTACATGCTCGTATCGAAGAGCGCGAAATTTTAAAAGGTTTAAACCTTCAAATTAATCCAGGTGAAGTTCACGCGATTATGGGACCTAATGGTGCAGGAAAATCAACTTTATCTAACGTTATTACAGGTAAAGAAGATTACGAAGTAACCGATGGTGATATCGAGTTTGATAATGAATCAATCTTAGAATTAGCACCAGAAGAAAGAGCACAAAAAGGAATTTTTATGTCTTTCCAATATCCAATCGAAATTCCTGGAGTTTCTGTAACAAACTTCATCAAAACTTCTATCAACGAAACGCGTAAAGCGCAAGGTTTAGAAGAAATGGGAGCTTCTGAAATGTTGAAAGAAATTCGTGCAAAAGCTGAATTATTAGGAATCAAAAAAGATTTCTTATCTCGTTCGCTTAACGAAGGTTTCTCTGGAGGTGAGAAAAAACGTAACGAAATTTTCCAAATGTTAATGTTAAACCCAAAATTAGCCATCTTAGATGAAACTGATTCTGGTTTAGATATTGATGCTTTACGTATTGTTGCGGATGGTGTAAACGAATTCAAAAATGAAAACAATGGAGTGTTAGTAATTACACACTACCAACGTTTATTAGACTATATCGTTCCTGATTTTGTACACGTTTTAGCAGACGGAAAAATCATTAAATCTGGTGGTAAAGAATTAGCTTTAGAATTAGAAGCAAAAGGTTACGACTGGGTAAAAGAAGAAGCAGGAATCTAAACATTTTGTAAAATGTAAAATGTATTAAGTCCAAAGTACTTTTTACTTCTTACATAATACATTAATACAATATCTAAAATGATTGATTTAAAAGAAAATTTAGTTTCTCGTCATTTAGTGTTCAACGAAAAAAACAAAGTGAATAAAGAAATCGAAGGTTTACGTCAAGAAGCCATCGAAATCTTTAATCAAAAAGGTTTTCCGACACGTAAAGACGAAGAATGGAAATATACAAATCTTGCTCCTTTGTTGAAGGTGGATTACAAATTGTTCCCAGAAGACGAAGTTGCAATTGAGTACAAAGACATCAAGAAATATTTGATTAATGATATCGATACGTACACAATCGTATTCATTAATGGAAAATATTCTTCGTTTTTGTCAAATACAACACATGATGAAGCTGATATTTGTGTCTTGTCAAGCGCAATGCATAAAACAACTCATCAAGCTGTAATTGAGAATTATTACGGAAAAATTGCGAAAAAAGGTGAAAGTTTAGTTGCTTTAAATACAGCTTTTGCAAAAGATGGAGCTTACATTTATGTTCCAAATAATGTAATTTTATCTAAGCCAATTCAGATTGTTTATTTCTCAACAGGAGCTTCTCAAGAAGCGATGTATCAACCACGTAATTTGGTTGTAGTTGGAGATAATGCGCAAGTTCAAATTATCGAAAGACATCAAACATTAGACGAAAAAGCAAACTTAACAAATGTTGTTTCGGAGGTGAATGTTGGACGTAATTCTGAGATTCATTGGTACAAATTCCAAAATGATTCTAACGATGCTTCTTTAGTTGATAATACATACATCAATCAAGAAAGAGATTCTCGTGCCAATGTATTTACGTTTGCTTTTGGAGGAAAAATTGTACGTAACAATTTGAATTTCTTCCAAAATGGAGAAAATTGTAACTCTGTAATGGACGGAATTACGGTGATTGATGGAAAACAACATATCGATCATCATACATTTGTGGAGCATAATTTCCCGAATTGTGAGTCGCACGAATTGTACAAAGGAATTTATGATGAGAAAGCGCAAGGAGTTTTCAATGGTAAAATCTATGTTCACAAAGAAGCGCAAAAATTGAATGCATTCCAACAAAATAATAATGTTTTATTATCTGATGGAGCTTCAATTAATACAAAACCTCAATTAGAGATTTTTGCTGATGATGTAAAATGTTCGCACGGATGTACAGTTGGACAATTAGAAGAAGAATCTTTGTTCTATATGCAACAACGTGGTATTCCAAAGAAAGAAGCGAAAGCAATGTTATTGTATGCCTTTGCTGCAGACGCTTTGCGACATGTACAAATTCCACAAATCTCAAATCGAGTTAACTCTATAATTGCAAAAAAATTAGGAGTTAGTTTAGATTTCGAATTATAAAATATAGTTCTGAGTTATAAGTAATAAGTTTTAAGTTGAACTTATTTTGAAATATAAAGTAAGTATTTGAAACTATTTTGAATACTTACTTTTTTATTACACATCACTCATAACTCATTACTCAAAACTTAAAAAAATGTCAATAGATATTCAACAAATAAGAAGTCAATTTCCAATTTTAAATAGAGAAGTCAACGGAAAACCATTGGTTTATTTAGATAATGGTGCAACTTCTCAAAAACCGAAAGTTGTTTTAGATGTTTTGGACGAATATTACGAAAAGTACAATGCAAATGTACATCGTGGAATTCATACATTAAGTCAAGAAGCAACAGATTTGATGGAAGAATCGCGTCGTAAGATTCAGAAATTTATCAATGCGAAACACGATTACGAAATTATTTTTACGCGTGGAACGACGGAAGGAATTAATTTAGTTTCTAATTCACTTCGTAATGTTTTATCAGCCGATGATGAAATTATTATTACCGAAATCGAGCATCATTCTAATATCGTTCCTTGGCAATTGTTGTGTCAGCGAACTGGTGCTAAACTAAAATATATTCCGTTAACTGCAGAAGGTATTTTGGATATTGAGAAGTTGGATGATTTATTGACAGATAAAACCAAATTAGTTTGTGTTAATCAAGTTTCAAATGCATTAGGTGTTGTAAATCCGATCAAAACAATTATCGAAAAAGCGCATGCAAAAGGTGCTTGGGTTTTGATTGATGCGGCACAATCTGCTCCACATACTGCAATTGATGTTCAAGCAATGGATTGTGATTTCTTGGTTTTTTCTGGTCATAAAATGTACGGTCCAACTGGAATCGGTATTTTGTATGGAAAAGAAGATATTTTGAATGAATTACCACCTTTCCACGGAGGAGGAGAGATGATAAAAGATGTAACAATGGAGGTTTCAACATACGCTTGTTTACCTTTCAAATTCGAAGCTGGTACACCAGATATTGCAGGAATTATCGGACTTGGAGCTGCGGTAGATTTTATCAATTCTATTGGAATGCAAACGATTCACGATTACGAAAAAGAATTGGTAGATTATACAATTCAACGTCTATCAGAATTTGATGAAGTGGAGATTTATGCAAAAGATGCAGAACATTCTGGCGCAGTTTCTTTCAACTTAAAATTTGACGGCGTTCATTCATCTGATGTCGGAATGATTTTGGATAAAAAAGGAATTGCTGTTCGTACTGGTCATCATTGTGCACAACCAATTATGCAGCATTTCAATATTCCGGGAACGGTACGAGCTTCATTCGCTGTTTATAATACAAAAGAAGAAATAGATACATTTATTGAAGGTCTAAAAACCGCGATTCGAATGTTAGGATAATTCATATTCCAAATTTATTTTGGAATCTTATAAAATAATAAAAGGGAAACATCACTGTTTCCCTTTTATTTTAAACGCTAAAGAAGTACAATTTCATCAATTATAATTTCTGTAATCGTTTTTTGTTGACCATCTTTATCTTGATAATCTCGGTAAGTCAATTTGCCTTCTATAGCAAGTTGCTTCCCTTTTTCTACATGTTTTTCGATCACATTTACAATTGGTCCGTAAGCAACTAAATTGTGCCACGTCGTTTGCTGAACTTTCTCACCTTTGCTATTTGTGTAGCTTTCGTTCGTTGCTAGACTAAATTTTGTAAACTTCTTTTCGTTTTCTAATGTTTTAACATCAGGATTGCTACCAACATTCCCAATTAGCTGAACTTTGTTTCTTAATGTACTCATGGCGATAAATAATTTAAAATTAATGTATGACCAAATTTAAGAAAATATTTTTAAAACATTCGTTTTTAAGCGTTTAACTTTTATAAAACATGTTCTTTATATAATTGATCCAAGGTTTTATCAAGGTTTGTTGTTTTACCAGGATGCGGACGAGAACTTTGGATAGACGAACTTCTGACAGCTGTTAACCAACGAAAACGTTCAGGGGTTTCGAAATTAGATACAGCAGATTCGGGATGAATTCCTTCGGCAATTTTAGACAAAGCATTCAAATTACTGTCAATAAAATCAAGATCTAATTCGTGGCAAAAAGCATTGATTCTACTATCATTAATAAAATATTTTACTTTCAAATAATCTTCTTTTTTCGAAAATAAAATTACTCCAACATTGATAAATTCTTCGCGTTCAACTTTAGGAACCAAACGAAGAATTGCATACTCATATAAGATTTTTTCTGGCATTATTCGCTTCGTTTATAAAAAGTTCGGAATGTTGTAATCGTGTTTTGATAAATGTTTTGTAAACCGTTCTCATTTCTTCGTGAGTAGCATGTGTAACTTCTGTTTCTAACCATTCATCAGGAATCAAATCGACAATTTTATCAATGATTTCATCATTCAAAATCACTTTAAATTCTGCATCAGCTTCTTCAAGTTTTGTAGCATTTTTCAATAGAACATGGTCTTTAATTGGCGTAAAGGGAGCAAGAGCTGCTTTTTCCCAATTGTCCCACGAATGATGAAAATAATAGGAAGCACCATGATCAATCAACCACAATTCTTTGTGCCACATTAACATATTTGTATTGCGAAAAGTACGATCAACATTCGTCAAAAAAGCATCTAACCAAACAATTTGAGAAGATAATTTATCATCAATTTTCATTACAGCAGGATCATAATTGATTGCACCAGATAAATAATGCAAAGCCAAATTAGTTCCTTCGCTAAATTTTAACAAATCCTGAATTTCTTCATCAGCTTCGGATTGACCAAAATATTCGTCCAAATTTGCAAAAACTAATTCAGGAACTTTAAATCCTAAAACACGTGCAATTTCTCCTCCTAACAATTCGGAAATCAACATGCGAGGACCATGACCAGCACCTTTAAATTTTAAAACATATTTAAAACCGTCATCTGCATCAGCTAGTGCAGGCAAAGAACCTCCTTCGCGTAAAGGTTGCAAATAGCGTTCAACGGTAACTGTTCTTAACTCAATCTCATTCATTTTCTAAAATTACGATGAAAAATTTAAAATAATTTTCACATTTATAATTTTTAAATATCACTAAACTTATAGACTTTTGAATGTTAAAATTTTTTAAAACAAAAGATAGTTGAGTAAACTTGTCAAAATAGGAAGATTTGTAATGCGTAAAAGTATGTTTGTCGTTGGATTAATAGCGGTTTTTACTTTGATCGTTGCATTGATTATTCAAGTTTTTACTTCGTATTACATTTACAATTATCAAGGAAATATTCCGTCAAATTATCGTGTGGCAGTTGTTTTTGGTGCAAAAGTGCAAGCTAATGGACAACCAACGCGTTTTCTAAAAGATCGTTTGGATGCTGCAATTCGACTTTATAAGGAAGATCAAGTGGATGTGATTTTACTTTCTGGAGAAAAACTTCACGAAAATTTTAATGAAATTGATGTGATGGAAAAATACTTGTTGGATAGAGGTGTCAAAATTGAAGATACTTATCTAGATGGAGCAGGTTTGGATACATATAGCACAATCTACAGAACCAAAAATATTTATCAATTTGATAAAGTGATTTTAATTTCTCAATCTTATCATCTCAAAAGAGCGCTTTTCTTAGGAAAAGTTTTCGGATTGGATTGTATTGGATATAATGCGGATAGCGGACCTTATAAAACGGAAGGTAAACAGAGTTTTAGAGAAATTTTAGCGAATATAAAAGCTTTGTTGGATATTGGGAATGAAAGAGCGCCAGAAGTGATTCTAGCGCCTAAAAAATAAAAAAAACTCCGCTCAAAATTTTGAGCGGAGTTTTTAGTTTAATATTCTGTTAAAGTAACAATATCAGTTGTAAAAGAGGTTAATTTATCTTTTCCGTTTAAGAAAGTCAAATCAACAATAAAAGAAAACTGTGTTGTTTTTCCACCACATTTTTCTACCAATTTAGCACAAGCTTCGGCAGTTCCACCAGTTGCTAAAACATCGTCGTGAATTAGAACTCGCGCACCATCTTTGATGTAATTCGAATTTACTTCGATAGTTGCTTGTCCATATTCCAAATCATAAGATTGACTAATTGTTGGAGGAGGTAATTTACCAGCTTTACGAATTAATACAAAAGGAACTTTTAATTTTTGTGCAATCTGAATTCCGTACAAAAATCCACGGCTTTCAATTCCACAAACAATATCCACTTTACCTTTTGCTTTTTCTACAAAAGCGTCTACAATTTCATTCGAAAGTTCAGAATTTAAGAACAATGGAGTAATGTCTTTGTAGACAATTCCTTCTTTTGGAAAATCGATAACGTCTACAATCGTTTGATTGATTTTTTCTTGAAGTGTTGACATTCGTTTTTAATCATGTTTTGTTAAGGAACAAATTTAATGAGAAATCATTTGCAAGAATTTGTTTTAACGAATAATTAATGATTCTAAATAATATTATAAACCTAAACTTGTCCAAATACGTTCTGGAATACGAACAGGACGACGAGTTTCGGCATCAATACAACATAAAATAGTGTATCCTTGATTAATTATTTTTCCCACTTCATTATATATATTGTAATCAAATCGAATGCGAACACCTTTGTCACGCTCATGAACTGTTGTTTCAATTTCGATTAATTCATCGTACAAAGCGCTACCAATATATTTTGTATGCATTTCAATAATTGGCATCTGAATTCCCATTGCTTCCAATTCAGCATAAGGAAAACCACGTTTGCGCATCAATTCTACACGACCAATTTCATAAAACTCAGGATAATTTCCATAATAAACCACTTTCATTTGATCGGTGTGTTTATATAGAATACGAGTTTTGGTGCGAAAAACATTTAATTGTTCGGTTTCTTCTATCTTCTCCATAATTTTCTAAAACATCATTTTAATCTTCAAAAGTAGAGAACAAAAAAAAGACTTTATCATTAATTATATAAAAAATGAAAAAGTCTATTCAGTAATTTTTTTGTAATCCATCCAACTAAAAGAAGTTTGCGAAGAATCTTTTTGCTCTTCTTTTAAGAAATCATATTGAATTTGAATAATTGTTTTGAAAGTAGGATTTGCTATTTCATAATAAAAAGTCCTTACATTTTTTTCTTCACCTTGTTCAATTCGTAAAAGAGAAAAATTATTTTTGATGCCCAAATCATTTAAATGATTTTCTACTTTGATAATTGCGAAGTCAATTTTTTCTTGTGTAATTTCCATAGTGATACAAAAATAAGAATTAATAGTTTTATAAGCCAAAATATGTCCGAAAAGATTATCTTTGCAGTATTTTTATTTTATCTAAAACTACTTATTGATTATTTTTAATTATACAAAGTATTTTTTAATATATCAATACCTAAATCATTTTTTTTATTCAAAATTTGTTCACAATTTTGTAGAGAAGGGTTGATGAAAATTTAACATTGACTTTCAGTATTTTACATTAAAACTTAAGCACTTTTGGACAATATTATGACGATAACTGCAAATTCTGTGTGGGAAAAATGCTTGTCTTTTATAAAAGACAACATTGCAGAAGATGCCTTCAATACTTGGTTTGTACCGATACGTCCGGGCAAACTAAATAATAATGTTTTAACAATACAAGTACCAAGTAAATTTTTTTACGAATGGTTAGAGGAGCATTATATCAAAATTTTAAAAAGTGCCTTACAAAAAGAATTAGGTTCTGATGCAAAATTGGTATACAGTATTTTGATGGATCAAAAGTCGCAAGGACGTGAGCCATTCACGGTACGTATTCCAAGTTCGAACAAAGAAAAACCTCGCCCACAAGAGGTAGAAGCGCCAATTAATTTGCAAGCTGGTAAAATGATGAATCCTTTTGTTATTCCAGGATTGCAAAAATTAAAAATTGATTCGCAATTAAATCATAATTATACATTCAATAATTTTATCGAAGGAGAATCAAACCGATTAGCACGTGCGGCTGGTCGTGCGATTGCCAAACGCCCAGGAGGAACTTCGTTCAATCCACTATTCATCTATGGTGGAGTAGGGTTAGGAAAAACTCATTTGGTGCATGCGATAGGTTTAGAAGTAAAAGATTTACACCCAGAGAAAACTGTTTTGTATGTTTCAACTGAGAAATTTACACAACAATTTATCGAAGCTGTAAAAAATAATAATCAAAATGATTTCATTCACTTTTATCAAATGATTGACGTTTTGATAATGGATGATATTCAGTTTTTATCTGGAAAAGCAAAAACGCAAGAAGTTTTCTTCCATATATTTAACCATTTACATCAAAGAGGAAATCAGATTATTTTGACTTCGGATAAATCTCCAGCAGATATTCAAGATATGGAAGATCGTTTGATTTCTCGTTTCAAATGGGGATTATCAGCCGATTTGCAAAATCCTGATTATAATACACGTCTTTCTATTTTGAAACAAAAATTAGAAAACGATGGTATCGAATTTCCTGATGAAGTAATGGATTATATTGCACAAAATATTGATACAAATGTGCGTGAATTAGAAGGTTCATTAAACTCTATTATTGCGCAAGCAACATTAAATAAACGTGAAATTACGTTAGATTTAACTGCGCGTACGTTATCAAAATTAGTACAAACAGCTCGCAAAGAAATCTCGATTGATTATATTCAGAAAACAGTTTGTGAATACTTTAAAGTGAAGATTGAAGATATTCAGTCTAAAACACGTAAACGTGATGTGGTGCAAGCGCGTCAATTAGCAATGTATTTTGCAAAACAATATACAAAAGCGTCTTTGGCAAGTATTGGAACACAAATTGGTAAACGTGATCACGCAACAGTTTTACACGCTTGTAAAACAGTGAAAAATTTACAAGAAACGGATAAGCAATTCCGTGGTTATATCGAAGATATTTCACGTAAAATTGCAGATTAATCTATAAATACTTTTTCAATGAAAATTTTGATGGTTTGTTTAGGTAATATTTGTCGTTCTCCGTTGGCAGAAGGGATTTTACAAGCAAAGGTTGGCGACAATCATTTGGTAGATTCTGCTGGTACAGGCGATTGGCATGTTGGTGAACAACCAGATAGACGCTCGGTTTCGGTTGCAAAAAAACACGGTGTTGATATTTCTGATCAACGTGCGATGCATTTCAATCCAGTTTTTTTCGATGAGTTTGATTTAATCTTTGCAATGGATGAACAAAATTTAATCGATTTGCAACAATTAGCTCGAAGCGAAGAGGAGCAAAGTAAAATCAAATTGATTTTGAAAGATGGAATAGGGCAAACGCAAAATGTGCCTGATCCTTACTACGATGGTGAAGATGCTTTCGAACATGTTTATCAATTACTAGATGAAGCTACAGACGGAATCATCAAAAAATACAATCTTTAAAATTATACAATGAAAACGGCTAAAGTTTATTTGATTCCTTCACTTTTAGGTGAAAGCGAACACAGTAGAGTATTGCCTTTATACAATCTTGACGTTATTCGAGCAATTGATACGTTTGTGGTAGAAAACGAAAAATCTGCTCGTAAATTTATCAAACAAGTTTGCCCTGAAAAAGTTCAAGCCGATTTAGATATTTACATTCTAAACAAAGATACAGAGCCAGAAGAAATGTTAGATTTGATCAAATTATTGGATCAAAACAAAACGATCGGAATTATTTCCGAAGCTGGTTTACCTGCGGTTGCAGATCCAGGTGCACAGCTGGTAAAAGTTGCGCAACAGAAACGTATTCAGGTTGTGCCTTTGGTTGGTCCATCGTCTATTTTGTTGGCGTTAATGGCTTCTGGAATGAATGGTCAAAACTTTGCTTTTCACGGTTATTTACCAATCGATAAGACCGAACGTAAAAAGAAATTAGCACATTTAGAAGCTGAAAGTTCGAAGACTGGAATTGCTCAAATTTTTATGGAAACGCCTTATCGTAACAATCAAATGGTGGAAGATTTAACGAAGATTCTTCGTGCCGAAACTAAGATTTGTGTCGCGTGTCATATTACATTAGAGGACGAAGATATCCGAACATTATCTATTAAAGAATGGAAAAATGAAAAGTATGATTTTCATAAACGTCCTGCTATTTTTGTGATGCAAGCTTAATATAATTATAATTTAAAAAATAATAGATCAACACTTCGTGTTTCTTTTCGCGAGTCGTTTATCCAAAGTAAATAAAATA